>CAZQPT010000026.1:2434-10205 GCA_964595295.1 uncultured Candidatus Saccharibacteria bacterium
TGGCCATCTTCGGTTTTACCGACTAGTCGAGGCAACTTGAACATTACCAGAGCTTGCTCGAGAGTTACGGTGTCGATGGTGGTGTCTTTGGGGAGTGGCGCGAACTGGAGCTTTTTTTCTTCGTCGGCCGAGTCGCCTAGTTGAAGCATAGGACCATAGCGGCCAAAACGAGCGAATATTTGGTCGCCGGACTTAGGGTCAATACCGATTTCTCGGGCTTGTGATACCTCGGCGCGGGTTACGTCGGCCGACTTTTCGACCAATGGATGGAAATCTTTATAGAAGTCGCCAATCATCTTCTCCCACGACTGCTTACCCTCGGCTATATTATCGAAAGCGGCCTCCACGTTAGCCGTAAAATCGAAATCGACCACCGCTGGGAAGTGATTAACCAGGAAGTCGGTAACTACTTCGGCGATACCCGTAGGAACTAGCTTATTCCGGTCGGCGCCGTAGATTGTCGGCGTGGTTGTCTCGGCTATTTTTCCAGAGCTAAGACTTATTTCCGTAACTGGCCGTTCCTTGCCCTCCAGATCGGTCTTCTCTACGTAGCCACGGGTTTGAACGGTTGAAATTGTTGGCGCGTAAGTACTCGGGCGGCCGATGCCTAATTCTTCTAATTTTTTAACGAGGGCGGCCTCAGAGAATCGAGCCGGTGCCCGGCTAAAGGTTTCGGTAGCCGTAACGGTTTCCGTATCAAGCTTTTGGCCGACAGTAACTTCCGGCAAAATGGTATCGTCTTTACCACCACCGTAAACTTTCATAAAACCATCAAAGCGCATGATTTCGCCCTTGGCGATAAACTTCTCCGGTTGGGTACTAATATCGATTGTAACTTCGGTGCGCTCCAGCTGGGCTTCGCTCATTTGCGAAGCTAAAGCTCGTTGCCAGATTAGTGAATAGAGTTTTTTCTGACCCTCTTCTTCGCCGGCGCTCAAGCGGCGGAAATCGGTTGGTCGGATCGCTTCGTGAGCTTCCTGGGCGCTGGAGTTTTTGGTCTTAAATTGGCGGAATTTATGGTATTTATCACCATACTCGCCTTTGATAAACGTTTCAGCGGCGTTAAGAGCTTGAGTAGACAAGATGGTACTGTCGGTACGCATGTAAGTAATGTGGCCCGATTCGTAAAGACGCTGAGCCAGAGTCATGGTCTGACGGACGCTGAAGCCTAAACGGCGACTGGCTTCCTGTTGCAGCGTGCTGGTGGTGAATGGCGCGCCCGGGCTACGGGTACTTGGCTTGAGCTGGATATCGGCCACCTTGTATTCGGCCGAGATCAGCTTTTCGAGCCAGGCGCGGGCGTCTTTGGCGTCACCTAATTTGGTGTTTAGCTCCGCTGGTATCTCCGCGCCGTTAGAGCTAAAAATGGCTGTAACCTTGAAAGAGCTTTTAGCTTCGAAAGCCCGAATTTCACGCTCACGCTCGACAATCAGTCGGACAGCGACAGATTGAACACGGCCGGCGCTAAGACCGGTGCGGACCTTTTTCCAAAGTACAGGCGATAGTTCGTAGCCTACTAGCCGATCGAGAATTCGGCGAGCCTGCTGAGCGTCGACAAGCTGGAGATTCACAGTCCGGGGATTCTCGATGGCGGCCTCAATGGCCGTTTTGGTAATTTCGTGAAAGACAATTCGCTTGGTTTTCGTCGGGTCCAGCTTTAGGGCGTGAGCCAGATGCCAGGCAATCGCTTCTCCCTCGCGGTCTTCATCAGACGCTAGCCAGACTTCAGCGCCTTGAGCGGCTTTGCGTAGTTCGGCAACGACCTTTTTCTTGTCGCTGCTGACTTCGTAGTGCGGCTCGAAGTTTTTCTCGATGTCGATGTTAAGACCCTTTTTTGGCAGATCGCGAATATGGCCAAAACTACTTTTGACCACGTAATCTTTACCGAGAAATTTCTCGATAGTTTTGGCTTTGGCCGGACTCTCAACGATGACTAAGTTCTTTGACATAAGCTTCTATATAAGCCCAGAACCACTAAGAATGCAACCTATATATAAGAATAACCAGGTTAGAGATCAAAATTTTGGCCAGCCTTATATCCAGCCCAAAGCCCGATAAAAGAGCCCACGACGCTAAGCAAAATACTTATCAGCCCAAAGTAGTTGCCGTGGTCCATGGACGCTCCTAGCCAGGCGCCTAGGCTACCACCGATAAACACGCCAATAGTAATCATGAGCTTCATAGCTTAATTCTAGCATGACTAATATAAGCCCCAGTGGTTAGCTCCAAGTGGCCGAATCTTACCGCAAATCTCCAGCATAGTCAGGGTTTGGTTAAAGACGCTGGCTGTTAACCTGCTTCGCTCCAGAAGCTGCGTTCCGTCGGCAATACCGCTAAATAGCAAATCAAGCACCTGCTGTTCGGGCGGATTTGCCCCCTTGACCGCCGGAGAGCCCATTTGCGAGCCATTAATGCCTAAAACGTGTAATACATCCAAGTACGACGTAACTGGCGTAGCGCCAGTCTTAAGCAGGTTGTTTGTTCCCACGGAAATAGTACTGGTAATGTTGCCTGGTACTGCCAGCACGTCTTTGCCTTGTTCGAGAGCGAACCGAGCCGTGTGCAAACTACCACTATTAACAGCTGCCTCCGTGATTAGTAAAGCGTCAGCTAAACCACAGACTAATCTGTTGCGCTCGATAAAATTATTTTTGTAAATATCTTCCCCGGCGCCATACTCGCTAATTAAGCCTCCCCCATTATCTAAGATTCGTCTGCTCAGCCATTGGTTATTGGCTGGCACGATTCGTTCCAAAGGGCTAGGCAGCACCGCTAGCGTAAGCCCACCAGCATCCAGAGCTGCCTGATGAGCCAAGGCGTCCACCCCTATCGCCAGTCCGCTAATGATTACGATACCCTGCTCGGCCAACTGCCGGGCTAACATTAACGTGACCTGTTTACCGTATGGCGTCACGCTCCGACTGCCGACTATTGCTACTCTGGGGCGCTCCATTAACTCCTCCAAAGGCACGCCACTATAGTAGAGCTCTTTCGGTGGCTGGGGAATATGTCGGAGTAATTCCGGAAATCCCGAAGATTTAAACATAAGTTTCTTGATATTCATAGGAAAACGTTCTAAAGTATTGACTTAATGTAACTTATTTGCTATTATTGCAAGTCGTGAGTGCATGTATTGTTCTCAGGTACCTTTTACCCCCAAATACTAGCACCTTAAACCTCTCAGGTTTAAGGAAAACTGTTAGATTGTTTTAGAGCGCGCCTTCGGAAAAAGTTGTTACCCTCCACTTATCCTTTGCTCGTTGAGCCTAAAGCTCAACACGCTCTAAAACATACTAACCCCTTTAACTAGATTCCTCGATGACTTGCTCGCAAGGCCATCCCGGGGTCCCCATTCAAAGTGAGCCTAAATGGTAACCGTCTCTGTTAGATACGGTTGGCACAAGTCATTAATTTTAGACATTGATGCTTCGCTGGGGTGGGTTGAAGGGTTCTGGGGATGACCTCGGTCGTCCCCTAAAATTGGCCAACGAGCGGTGCCCACCCCCTCTCGTTGGCCTTTTTTATGTTAAAATAGTGTTTTAAGATTGAAGTCTTATCATTAAAGCTTCATTAAATAACCGGACTAATCATGAGATATAAAAGACCTGAGTTTATCCTTGAGCCGCCAGACGCGGAGATCTTGGAATTGCCCCATGACCAAACTTACCACGTCGACGAGGCTGATATGCTTTTGGCCGCGATACACTTGGCAGGGTCAACACTAGCCGAACGTACAATTGAAGATTTTGAAGCTATGAGGAAAGGTTGCGAAGACATTCACGACGTATTTAAGGTGTTTGATGATGTTGATACGCAGGTCCGATCACTGCTTACGATGAACATAATGGTCGGCTGCATGGTCGATAAAGCGGTAAGACAGTAATCCCATGGAAGATACTGTTGGCAACATGGCGTACTTCACCCCTGCCGAGCAGGAGTTGTTGGGCGTGCGTGGGCCACAACCAATCGATTCACTTGATATGACCACGCATTACGACAGAGTGCGTGATCGCAGAGAATACGTCAGACGGAAATACGAAGAAACCGAAGGCGATTACGACGAACTTAAAAAACGTGAGGCTGAACTCTATCAACTCGATTGGGACGAGGCCACGCTAATCGATATAGAGTTTGATCTTGCTCCGCGACGCGCCATTCTTGGCGACGTGCTGTTCGGTAGAATGATGGACAATAGCGGTCCCGCGAACTAGCTTGTATATCAGACCAGAAAGCTACGGGTTTCGTGCGGTAGCTCCGTGCCGTAAATATATTCGGTCAGAATAGCGTTTACTTCGCGACTCAAATTTGGCAATTGGGCTTTCTCGTCTTCAGAGAACTTTTGTAATACGAAGTCTTCGCTTTTTATCCGAGCTGGGTGCTTGGGACCGATACCTATACGTATACGTCCGTAGTTTTCTCCTAGGTGCTGTGACACCGATTTAATGCCATTATGTCCGGCTGCCGAGCCAGTTTCGCGCATCCGAATTTGCCCAAAATCTAGGTCTAGTTCATCTTGAATAACTACGATATTATCGAGACTGATTTTATAAAAATGGACGGCGGCCTGGACAGCGTCTCCACTGAGGTTCATAAATGTAGTCGGCTTGATAGCGATTACCCTGTTTTCGCCTACCCTGCCAGTGCTAACTAAGCACTTAAGGTCCTTTTTTTGGACCCAACTTTCCATCTCGGTATTTTTATTAACAAACTCGTCAATACAGTAAAAGCCAATGTTATGACGAGTTAAATCGTATTCTTTGCCGGGGTTACCTAGGCCAACAAAAAGCAGGGTTCGGTTAAGCCCCACGGTGTAATAGTTAGTCGGATCGCTAGTTTGAGGTCTTTGAGTGAGCCATGACATTAGACTGTCTCGGCCTTGGCTTTGGCTTCTTTTTCGAGCTTGCGGGCAATGGCGGCTTTAGCGTTCGGATGCGACGGCGAAGAGCCGTTACGATGAGTAACGTGCTTTTCGATAAACCATAATTGAATAGGCGTACCTTCGTAGCCGTAAGATTCGCGTAACTTGCGTTCCAAATAACGGCGGTAACTCCAGTGAACGAAGCGGCTATGACTGCCGAAAATCTTGAAGGCCGGAATCGGGTTGTCTGATTCTTGTACCATGTAGTTTAGCTTGGGATTACGGTTTTTAAGCCCAGCTGGCGGATGGGCGTCCACAGCCTGGCGAAGCCACTTGTTGAGCTCAGGCGTGGCAATGCGTTTAGAGCGTTGTTTGTCGATTTCGAAGGCCAAGTCAAATAGTTTGGTAACGTTTTGACCACTGACGGAACTGGTAAAAATAAGCGGTGCCCAAGGCACGAAATCGTAGTTACGGGCGATTTTAGGAGCCAGAGAATCACGGGTGTAGGCGTCTTTATCTTCTACGGAGTCCCATTTGCTCACGACTAGGATAAGGCCCTTGCCGGCATCCTTAACCATGCCGGCTATCTTCTGATCGAGCTGGACATTGAGTTCGTTAACATCCATCAGCAATAAACATACGTCAGCCTGCTCGATAGCCGCTAAAGCCCGGATGACGCTAAAACGCTCGATACCGACTTTGATCTTGCCGTTTCGTCTAATACCGGCTGTATCCAGGAGCTCGACTTCGCGCCCCATATATTTAACCACCGTGTGGTTAACGTCCCTGGTGGTTCCGGCAACGTCAGCTACAATCGCCTGCTGCTTCTTAGCCAAGGTGTTAAAGAGCTGTGATTTGCCGACATTTGGTCGTCCAACGATGGCGATCCGGAAACGATCGTCGTCGTCCGTTAGTACGGCTTTAGGAATAATTTCCACGAGCGTGTCTAGCAATTGTTCGATGCCCCTGCCCTGGGTGCTGCTGGTGTGAATAATTGGCTTAATGCCCAGACGATCAAAACCAGCCAGGTCCTGGCCTTTGGCCTTGTCGACCTTATTTATAATTAAGAAAACGGGCTTTTTAGAGCGCAAGGCCATCTTGGCGACCCGGCGGTCTTCTTCGGTGATTGGAACGTCTGCTTCCACTACTACCCAGATAACATCGGCGCTGTCGGCGGCCTGAACTACCTGTTCCTGAATGGTAGACTCAAAATCGTCCTCCGGATCCTTGATACCAGCGGTGTCGACCAGCCAGAAGTTCTGCTCTTTGTACTGAGCCTTGCTCATGATGCTGTCGCGGGTAGTACCGGCTTCACGGGCGACGATGGCTTCTTTAGTATCAAGGATGGCGTTAAACAAGCTGGATTTTCCAACGTTAGCCCGTCCGACGATTGCTACGATAGGTAATTTCTTGGCCATAGTCTCAGTATTATAACAGATAAGAGCGATTGACGGAAGACCTGTCTAGTGGTAAAGAATATTTATTTAAACTTCAGCTACCTGGGCCGGACTTAGCGATCCCAAGGTATACGGACCAAACACTGTGCGATGTAAACTTTTAACTTCGTAGCCCAATGATTTAAAGGTTCGGCGTATCTGGCGATTTCGGCCTTCGCGCATAGTAATTTCCCATTGTCGGCCTTTATCGTCGAGTTTCATGAGCTGAAGTTTGCTGGGCCCGTCCTCTAGCGTTACGCCGATATCGCTGATCATCTGATGATGAAGCGGTTCCAAAGCCTTGTCGAGGCTGATCTCGTAGACTTTAGTTTTTACGAAACTGGGGTGAGTTAACTGGTTGGCCAGATCTCCGTCATCGGTTAGCAGAATCAGGCCGGACGAGTCTTTGTCGAGACGACCAACTGACTTAAGGTTTTGATAACGGGCCGGGAGTAAATCATAGATAGTCCGGCTACCCTGTCCATTTCGACTGCAGACAAAACCAGTTGGTTTGTGCAGGATAATGGTCGTAGTCTTGGCCGGTGGCGTAATCCGCCGGCTGTCCATAGTGACTACGTCGTCTGGTCCAATCTGATCACCGGATTCAGGAGTTAGTTGATTAACTAGCACTCTACCATCGGCAATCGCCTTATCTGAGGCTCGTCGGCTGAGACCGGTTGAATGGGCAACGAATTTATTAACGCGCATGAGACCTACTATAGAGCAATACTGTTGGGATCTACGCCACCAGGGCTGACTACTGTCGAGGGCGTCGCCGGGGCTGCCGGCGGTACGACGTCACCGGCTTGAATGTTTTTGGCCTCTTCTTTTGCTAACAACGCTTCAATCGACGGCTTGGCTTCGCCGCTATCTACGGGGCTGATAACTTTTTTACCGTTGATCGGCACGCTACCAAGTTCGGCAGCTGTTTTTTCGGCTACCACCTCAGGTGTTTTATCGGGAACAATAACCGGTGTCTCAGATGTTGCCGCGGGTTCAGACGTAACAACGGTCGCGCTGGGTTTGACGTTGGCCTCGGTGTTGGCCATGAGCGTATCAACCGCGTCGGCCATCAGTTTGTCGTCGGTCGCGGTAGCTTTTTCGGTCGCAGTTGGGGCTTCGGGCGCGACAATAGGTTCGGCTGGTTCCACGGCAGGCTCAGGCGCGGCTACTGGAGCTGGATCAGGCGCTGGAGTTGCTGGAGTGGTTGCGGCCTCAGGACCTCCAGGGTCGCTGGTGGCTCCAGCAACGAAATCTTCAATTTTGGCTTCGACGGATGCTTCTTCTTGGGCCGTTGATTGAGTGTCAGTATCTGTAGCGGCAGGTTCGGCTACTGGAGCTGGATCAGGTGTTGCCACTGGCGCTGGCGTCGTTGCGACAGGCTCCGAAACGGGCGCGGCAGGAGGTTCAACCGCTACCGCTATAGGTTCGGCTGGTTCCACGGCAGGCTCAGGCGCGGCTACTGGAGCTGGATCAG
>CAZQPT010000026.1:10305-12321 GCA_964595295.1 uncultured Candidatus Saccharibacteria bacterium
GCGCTGGAGTTGCTGGAGTGGCGGTGGGCGCGACTGGAGCATCGCCATCAATTAATTCTCGGGCGACGGTTACGATATCTTCCAGCGTGACCTGTGACTTTACAAGATACCTATCGGCGCCAAGCTTGTCGGCACGGGCTTGGTCATCGCTTTGACCTAACGCTGTTAGCATAATAACCTTAACGTCTTTGAGGCCGTCGGTGTTGCGCAGGATGTCGAGCATCTCAAAACCACTAATTTTGGGCATCATGACATCGGAAATAACAAGTTCTGGTTTGTGCTCCTTAGCCATAACCAAGGCTTCTTCGCCATCTTTAGCCGCGACGATGTCGTAGCCTTCAGCCTGAAGCCTGGCTTCATAAATCTCGCGTAGGTTGTTGTCGTCTTCGACCAGCATTACTTTTGTCATTAGAGTGGTGCCCTTATTATGTGTTGCTTATGGTTAGGTTTGAGTTCATTGTATCATGATGTTACTAAAGAGTTAATTGGTTTTAACTCGGTACTATTATTGGCGGCGCTTTGGAGCTCGGTGGCTTTCTGAGTAGTTAGTCGCGGCAAGTTAATGTAAAAGGTACTGCCCTTACCAACTTCGCTCTCGGCCCAGATACGGCCATTATATAATTCGACTATCTTGCGGCAGATAAATAGGCCTAAGCCGGTACCGCCAATTGTCCGAGTGGCTGAGTTATCAACGCGATAGAATTTTTGGAAAAGGTGCGGCAAATCGTCGGCCGGGATACCTGGCCCAGTGTCTTTTATGTAGCACTGAGCGACTTGGTCATTGCCTGTCAGCCCGATCAGGATTTTCCCCTCGGGCGTGTATTTGACGGCGTTATCGAACAGGTTTGTAATAACTTCGCGCAAGCGATCCGGGTCAACATGAACATAATAGAACGGGCGGACAACTTTGGTTCCAGCCTGGGTTGCGTTTATGGTACCCGTACTGCCAACGATGAAGTCCATAAACAAACCTTTTTTCTCGGCAACAAAGCGTAACTCGGTAGTTAATTGTTCCAGGAAAGTACCAAGTTCTACTACTGAAGGGTGGCTGGTCAGTCGGCCATCAGACGCTTTAGCGCTGGTCAGTAAGTCCTGAAACAGCTTACCGAGATGCTGGGTTGAAGTATGGGCTTTTTCTAGATAGTCGCGAGCCCGCTTGTCGACAGTTGAAACCTTTTCGTTAAGAGCCAAGGACAAATAGCCTTCGATAGCGGCAACTGGCGTGCGCATCTCGTGGCTGGCGGTGCTAATAAAGTCGGCGCGTTGCTTTTCCTCGGCCCGTTCCTGGCTGACGTCACGAAATACAGCCACCGCCGCTGTCACTTCGTTAGATTCGTTTAACAGGGGTGATAAGCTAAGATTTATAGGTAGCGGCGTTTTGCCCTTGGTGAGTACGTAGGCATTGTTATCACGCAAAGTCTGATCAGTATGAAAAACCTTGCTAAAAGGGTTGTCGGCCGCCTCGTATGGTTCGCCTTTTTCGTTGACTAAGGGTATAACCTGAGCGATATTAATGCCCGTGGCCTCCTCTAATGGCCAGCCGGTTATGGTACTGGCGCCAGGGTTAAAAAGCTGAATCGTACCACCCGGATCAATCAAGACCACGCCATCAGCGATACCATTAATAATGATCTCAAAACGTAACTGTTGATCTTGCAGGCTATCCGCCAGGTGCTTAATGCCTGGCCGCTTGTTCGCGTTGGAGGATTTGTTTAAGCCAAACATCAACAAACCAACCCTGACGTATATGGTCCGGCCCACCTGCTACTACTAGTCAAGACACTTTTCGGCATTTCTACTATCTATTATCGAGGTTAAGCGGCTTTTATGCAATGCTTATGCTTCTTTCCCTGTTCTGGACGGTCGCTAACAGATATGATAAGATTCACTTCGCGGCCTCATCGTCTAACGGTTAGGACATCAGGTTCTCATCCTGGCAATCGGAGTTCGATTCTCCGTGAGGTCACCAAAACAAGAGCCCGACGTAAGTCGGGTTTTTGTTTTGGTAATGTTCGC
>CAZQPT010000027.1:0-12030 GCA_964595295.1 uncultured Candidatus Saccharibacteria bacterium
TTTATTTTTTCGGTTTTAATAAATGTTTCTACCAGTCGTGCCTGCAATCGAGCGGCTTCGTAATGAAGCTCGTTAAGCTCGAGGCCCTGGTAGAGCTCCTCATAGAGTAATGCCTCTATTTTAACATAATCCTGCAAGTTTCGCACTACCGTGGCCGCCTGCTTGCCATCGAAGTCCGGGTTATTCTTTAAGAATTCTAACAATTCGCGGCCGTCATCGGTGAACATCATCTCCGGAGTAACCAAATTTAAGAATTCGCGGAGTGTCTTGCGCATCAGAACCAGGCACAGGAAATTGTCCTGCGCCCGCTGGTTCTCGATGGCCGCTTTATCTAGTTTGGCTGGTGTCGTTTTGATCTGTCGTCGGCGGACGGCCGGTGTAGCGTCCGTAGTTTTAATGAACTTTTTCTCCAGGGCGTCACGGCTGACATCGATAGTTTTAGCTATCAGGTTCATGTAATGATCTTTTTCGACGTCGTCAGCCAGGCTACGGACCACGGGCAGGAGCACGTCGCTAAATTCACGTTTTCCCTGAGCTGAATCTAGATCCAACAACTTGCGATAGCGGGCTATTAGCCAATCCAGCGCGTACTGATTTTTTTGTATGGCCTCTGTCCAGAGAGCTGGATCTTGCTTAATAAGTTCGTCGGGGTCCTTGCCGCTTGGAATATCGATAATACTTAATGAAACTTTAACCCGTGAGGCTATCGGGATGGCCCGCTCGGTAGCCGCCACGCCGGCTTTATCGGCGTCAAAACTCAGACGAATGTCTCCGGTAAAACGGCTTAGGGCTTTAAGATTTGGTTCGGTCAGCGCCGTGCCGGCCGTCGCCACCACGTTGCGTGTTCCGGCCTGATGACTGGCAATAACATCCAGGTTGCCCTCTACCAAAACTACGAATTTGGTTTTACGAATTGATTCTTTAGCCAGGTGCAGCCCGTAAACATGACGACTCTTATCATAGAGTACGGTTTGCGGCGTGTTTATGTACTTAGGTGAGTTGGGGTCTTCGTCGAGCTGTCGAGCCGTGAAGCCAATAACCCGTCCCTGCGGATCCTGTAGCGGAACCATTAAGCGACCGCGGAACATATCCTGAACGCCGCCCCTGTAAGACCTGGCCGTCAGGCCGGCGGCTGTCATCTCGGCTTCGCTAAAGCCTTTGCCCTTGGCGTAATCCAGCAATGCCGATCCATTATTAGGCGAATAGCCGAGCTTCCACTCCAAAGCGGTCTCTTTGGTGTATTCACGCTTCTTAAAGACGTATTCTAGGGCCATTTTATTTTGCGAGAACTGAACCTGGTAAAACTTAACGGCTAATTCAAGCGCCTCGTGCAGACGTTCTTTATTAGGGCCACTCTGCCTTGGCGATGACCGGTATTGTTCAAGGTCGACACCGGCTTTGCGGGCCAGTAGTTCCAGCGCGCCCTTAAAATCCAAGCCCTCAACTTCCATTACGAAGTCGAACATGCTGCCGCCCTTGCCCGAGCTAAAGTCTTTCCATATCTGTTTTTCGGGGCTAACCACGAAGCTGGCTGTCTTTTCGGCACTGAACGGACTTAGGCCTTTCCAGTTCCGACCGGCCCGCTTGAGTTGGACATACTCAGCAATCACATCTTCGATGCTTAATCTGGTTTTTACTTCCTCGACTGCGTCCATCTAGCCCTATTGTACATCAAGAAAACTGTTACCTGGTTCACTTCGTGGCACTGCTTATGGTTTAATGAAAGGATGGAACCAAACTCACCTTACCCGCAAAACCAGCCACCACAGGCTCCACAGCCAGCCAATGATTACTCGTTTATAGTTAACCCCGATACGCCCCAACCAACCGGAAAGTCTTTTGGTGGTGCTAGCTCGCCTATTGCCCGGGCCTTAATCGTTTTGGCTGGCTTCGTCGTACTTATTATCCTGTTTTCGGTCGTTAAGGGCGTGCTGAACAGCGGCTCAACCGCTCCCCTGTATCTGGGTCTGCTACAGGACCAGCAGTCAATGATTCATATCACCGATCTCGCCACCAAAGAGCCTAGCATCACTAAAGGCAACAAGGACTTCGCCTATAACGCCAACCTCAGCCTGTTCAGCGACCAGCGTAAGACAATCTCCTATATCAAAAACACCGGAACTAAAAAGATTGACGAAAAACAGGTTAATCTCAAAGTTAGCCCGACTCTGGATCAACAATTAACCGACGCGGCGGCGGCCAGCAACTACAACACGGTCTTCCCGCAAATTATGAAAGCAAAGTTGACCAACTATGACCAGGCTTTGCAGAACACCTACAACAAAACCAAGGGCAAAAACGGGCGGGCATTGCTCAAAAGCGAACACAACAACACCGTGCTGCTTATCAAACAGCTCGAAGCCGCCAACAAGTAGCTGATTAGGCTTTAGCTACCAACTCGTAACTATGTCTAATAAATCCCTGCACTTCTTCCCAGGGTGTTTGACCGGACAGAACAATCGTATTCCAGTGCTTCTTATTTAAATGGTAGCCCGGCATAACTTCATCATAAGTCTGGCGCAAAACTATGGCCAGTTCCGGGTCGCATTTTAGACTCAGCTGCACCGGGTCTTTTCCCTCGCTTATTAAGGCGAACATCTTACCCTTATCTTTAGGCCCGACTTTATAAACTGCTACGCCCTCGCCAAACGGATAATCCAGCCAACTACCAGGCATGCTCAGGACGTATTCCTCGACTTCTTTATGCTTCATTCTTGAACCACTCTAAGTAATATTGTAACTCGGCTATGCTAGCCTGAATATCATCAAAAGCCCGGTGAATTTCCTTTTTCTCAAACTGCACGTCATGCCTAGCCTGCATGAACACTTTCCAGGAACTAACGTCCAACATCCGGTAGTGAAGTTTTAGATCGAGCTCCGGCCACCACTGTTTAATGAAATTGCGATCGTTATGAATACTATTACCCGCCAAAACTGCCGGTTCGTTACCAAAGTGTTCGGCCAGCAAAGCGACTAATTCCTGCTCGACTTGTCCACTTGGCTTCGCGGTATCCATTTTAGCCACGAATTCGTCACGATTTTCCGGGTAGTCGGCCCACCAAACGTTCTTTTGCATGCGATCAATAACGGTATCTTTTGGTTGCTGAACAATCGCTTCGTAACTAACCAGCGTTTTAAAGTTAAAGTCGGTGATTTCGGCGGCGACCTCAATAATCACGTCTTCCAGAGGGTCCAGTCCTGTCATCTCTAAATCAACCCATAGAAGTTTTGTCGGACTGGCTTTTTTGTCTATCATTGTGGCCTATTATACGCTATGCTCGGATTAGACGACGCCATTCCAAAGCACGGGGCGATTGCGTCTAAGGTTATGGACATTTTGGGCGGCGTTATACCACATGTCATCCTTGCAGGGATCGCAAAAATCCTTTTGCCCCTCTCTGGTGGCAATCATAGGTCTTCGAATAGATGACGTTCTTAGCATACGATCAAGCTCGGATTGAAGATCGCCCATTTCGGCTACGTGTAAGGTAGTGCGCAGTACTTCTTCTCTGTGCATTAAACAGTCCGGAGTACAACAATGGAATTTACTGCTTCGATCTTCCTGCGGGGCTCCTGGTGTTACAAACCCAAGAGAGTGACCGGTTTCGTGGGCAGCTGTCGCGCGCGTACTATCCGGTGAATATCGTGAAACATCCACGTAGGCGCAGCCTGACCCAACATAGGCGTATCCCATTGTCAGACTATTGGGACCGGAACTTAGCGGAACAGCCATCATATGAAGCTCGACAGATTGATCAAGATAAGATAACGCTAGTCTGCCTGGCTCGACATAACCTTGTTGGTTTAATGGCAGCCTAATCTCGTACTCCTTAGTGGCAATAGTTTCACCTATGTAACCAGCCAGCATGTCGACACCCTCAAGAACCCCGCCGCGAATTTCCGGAGCAAGTGGTTCTAAACTGTATATATTAGCTCTTAACATAATTAAGAGTGCTATTGTATCACATATTACTATATTTAGCAAGACTTCTAGGCAACTGGCTGCGGATCAAGAGCGTTAGCGTAGGCGATGTCGGCCGCGGTAGCGGCGCCAAGAGCGTCGCTGTACCACTTTAGCTCGCCGAGCAAGGCGTTGAGCTGACCCTGTGGCCCATATGGATTAGCCGCGGCCGCGGCATCAAGGTTGCCTTCTTCGTCGATGATATTACTCATGCCGGAAACGGCGCTGGACTGGGGGATAACCACGGCTTGGCCTTCGGACAATATTTCTTTGAGCATCATTGCCGCGCGGGCACCACCGACGGTACCGTGGGAAGCAACAGCGGCTGGTTTATGCTTGAGCTCCCAAGTCATGTAGTCAAAGGCGTTTTTTAGTTCGCCTGGAATAGAGTGGTTGTACTCTGGTGTCACGAACACGTAGGCGTCGAACTCGTCGATTTTGTCTAGCCACGCCTGCACTGATGGCTCAATCTCCCGGTTTGGGTTGTAGCGCGGACTGATCGCTTCGTTAAAAAATGGCATGGGGTAGTCTTTAAGGTCTACGTGCTCGACTTCCATGTCCTCGATTTGGGCGGCAGTTTTAACGATCCACTTAGATTGGCGCGGCGTTTGACGACCGGCACGGCTGGTGCCGGTAATTACGGCTAATTTCATTTGTTTCCCCTTCTTGAGAGTTTATGCTATACTTTATATAGTTAGCTAATAGGTAGTATAGGCCCATTACTATACTTTGTAAAGTATGAAAACTACATCTCTTAAACCAATTTTAGAGCCCAAAGCCGGATGCATCGCTTCCGCCATGGAGATAATTGGTAGTAAGTGGACGGCGCTCATTTTACGGGACCTTTTTAGCGGCCCAAAACGCTTTTGCGAGCTCGAAAAATCAGTCGGCAGTATCAATCCCCGCACTCTTAGTCAGCGCCTGGACGACCTGGAATCTCATGGCATTATAACCAAGCGAAGCTTCGCCGAAGTTCCACCGCGCACCGAGTACACTCTAACCGAAAAAGGCACGGAGCTGTTCCCCGTGCTTCAACAAATGGCCGCTTGGGGCGCTAAGTACGAACAAAACTGCCACTAACTTAGGCTTTTTTCTTAAAATCCAGCGAGGTCGAGTTGATGCAAAAACGTGTGCCGGTTGGCTGATCGTAGGCGTCCTTAAACATATGTCCAAGGTGGCTACCACAATTGGCGCAGGTTACTTCAGTGCGAGCCATGCCTAGCGAATTATCCTCTACTAGTTTTACAGCCGCGGTATTAGCGGCGTCGTAAAAACTAGGCCAGCCAGTGCCGCTATCAAATTTGGTATCGCTTTTGAAGACCACGGCTCCGCAGGCGGCACACACGAAGTCGCCGTCTCCATTTTCGTGCAATAACTCACCGGTAAACGGCGCGTCCGTTCCCTTTTCGCGCAGAACATGGTACTGCTCGGGGGTTAGCTTTTGCTTCCAGTGGTCTTCATCCATGGTGCCATTATACGCTCAGATCGTGGTTCCTCGCTAGAGTGGAAGATAGACCTGCCCTGAACCAAGGCCAGTAAAGCCATGCGTATGTACTCGCCGCTTTCTATCTGGTCAAAATAGGCCGCTCTAGGATCACTGTCAACACTGGTATGTATTTCGTTAAGTCGTGGGAAAGGATGCATCACGATCATGTTCTTAGGTTTCGCGTGACGCATAACCTCGGTGTCAATAATATTGTCATCCTTAACTTTTTCGTACAGACGACGCCCTCGTATGGTTTTGAATATACCATGTTCAGGCCTGAATCTTTCTTTCTGGGTACGGGTAACGTAAAGGACATCCGTGTCTCCAATCACCTCCATCAAATCTTGGGTAGCGTACTGCTCCACGCCTATACCCTTCAAATGGTTAGTTATGCCTTCAGGCATAACCAGTTGTTTAGGCGACACGTAATTAAGCCGGGTACCGTACAAAGCGAGCAGGCGGGCCAACGAGTGAACCGTTCTACCATTTTTTAGATCACCGACCATGGTTACGTTAAGATTCTCTACCGTGCCCATCTTGTGCTGAATGGTGTAAAGATCCAGCAAGGCTTGAGTTGGATGCTCGCCGGCACCATCACCGCCGTTTATTATTGGCACCCTGGAAGCGTTGGCCGCGATGGCCGCCGCGCCAATTCGACTATGCCGCATAGCTATAACGTCAGCGTAGCGTTCTACGGTCCGGATCGTGTCCTCGAGCGTCTCGCCTTTGGAGATCGAAGAATACTCAACCCCTTGGGTTGCCAAAGTTTCTGCCCCCAATCTTTTAGCCGCCGCCTCGAATGACAGGAATGTTCGGGTTGATGGCTCGTAGAACAGATTAGCTACCAAGCGATCACTCAGTAAGTCGCAACGGCCCTGCTCGTGGACCATGGAAGCCATGCCGTTAGCTTCTCCCATAATCCTGTCCACGTCGTCACGGTCGAATTGGGCCGTAGATATAATATCCGCGCCTGCGAAGTCCCCATTTATTGGCCTTGGTAGTTCTGCTAGTTCTGCTGACATCGTGCTCTCCCTGCAATTAAAAAACCGGTAGACTAGCTACCGGTTTGCTTGATTTGTCGTTGAATTGTTTTTTTGTCGTTCCCTCAAAAGCGTAAGCTCCTTGCACAAAAGTATAGCAGTTATGTTTAGATTGCCAAAAACTTTTTGCTGGATTTTCCCAGGCTTATTTTTCTTCCTCTTTAGCTTTCTCTAATTTATCCAAATTTAATAATTTAACAGCGGCATAAATTGCTATTACCACGAACAAAAAGCTGAGCAGTCCGTACGCGAAGCTACCCCAGGGGAAAGGCACGGATCGACTATGCCAGTTAAGCGTAAAGGTACGCTCGGTTAAGGCCTGCCCGAACAGAAGATGGAAAGCTGGGTCAACGAACGCTCCAACAAACTGCTTCACCAACCCGTTAGCCTGCTGGCCAACTATAAAACCAATCGCCAGACCAACCACGGCGTGATCCTTTATGAACTGGACGAAGCCAGTAACCGGATTATTCTCCTGAACGATAACTATGGCCGGATTGGGTTTATGTTGTCGGCCGCTATGAGGCGTCTCAATCCGAATGGTACTGCCGCTGGTTACATAAGTTGTTTGATCAGATGCTTTTCGTTTGCGTGTTTTGCTGGCCATAGTTATTCCCCTTATGTTTTAAGGATACTACATTTTATCGGGAGCGTGGATGCCGAGTATCCTTAAGCCGTCGCTCAAAGTCTGGGCGTATTTTTTAACCAAGCCTAAACGCAAGACCTGCCGCTCGTCGTCAATTACCCGATTATGCTCGTAAAAACGATTAAATGTTTGCGCCAGCTCATACAAATAAGTACAAATATGGTGCGGCATCAGCTCGGCGACGGCCTTATCGACGACTTCAGAATATTCGGATATCTTGCGAACCAGCGAGCGCTCGTCTTTTTGTAGTTCAGCGTCATTTAGATCTGTTAAAGCCTCCGGGGCCTTACGTAAAATCGACTGTGCCCGGGCGTGAGCGTATTGCAAGTATGGTCCGCTGTTGCCCTCCAGGCTGACCGATTCTTTAGGATCGTAAACAATGTCGCCGCCAATTCTATTTTTTAAGAACGCGTATTTAACAGCTCCGAGCTCTACTTCATTGCTCTGTTTGTCGTTTAGGATCTGGCTAGCAGCGGCAGCGGCGTCAAGGATGTCACTTGCCCGCAGAATATTACCCTTACGACTACTCATTTTAACGCCGCCAATCATTTTGATCTGGCCGTGCGTGTAGTGAGTAGTGGCAGCCACTAATTCCGGAGCGAACTGCTTGATACTGGCCATAACTACCGCCAAGTGATCTTTTTGGGAGATATCGGTAAATATAAAAGATTTATCAGGCGCGTAATCGATATGTTTTTGCTGAATTAAGCCAACGTCTTTGCCGGCGTAAGTTGGTAGGCCCTGACTATTAATAAACACCTGGGTAAACAAACCGTGTTCTTCGCCGTGGAAGACGATTGCGCCCAGAGATTCAGTATAGACTGTTCCAATATGCTGCTTTACGGTAGCCAAACCGAGATCAGAAACCATGCTTTCGGGATAATATTTTTCGAATGGCACCATGCCCAGACGTTCGTAAAGCGCGTCAAATCCGTCATAGCTCCACTGGCGGCAAGTCCAGTAAATTTGGGCGAACGGGCTATCGTGGTCTTGGTTGGCATGGATGTCGTAGACACGCTGGTTAATCGCCACGATTTCTTCTTTGGCGCTCTCATCCTCCTCATAAGCCGTGTTTCCCGTAACATAACGTTGGCTTACCCAGTCCAGCTTTTTGTCGTCGTCAATGTCGGCCAGTTTTTCGGGATGTTCGCCCCCTAAATCTCGCAAGATAGCCCACATGGCCATGCCGACATGCCGGCCAACATCGCCACCAAAGTTCACTCTATGCACGGTGGCGCCACCCTCGTTCATAAGCCGGCTAACAGCGTCCCCGACAAGACTGGTATAGAGGTGCCCGGCGTGCAGAACTTTAAAAGGATTTGGGTCTGAGTACTCAGCGACTATAGTTTGACCGGCCAGCGACTTGCTTGGCGTAGCCTTAAGCGACTCGATTAACTCGCTATCCTTGAGGGTTAAGTTGATAAAACCGGGTCCAGCAACAGATACGTTGCTGACGCTATCGGCCAGAGTTTCACGAAGTTTCACGCTCAAAGTTTCGGCTACTTCGCGCGGGTTCTTCCCAAGTGGCTTGGCCAGCTGCAAAGCGACGTTGGTAGAATAGTCGCCAAACTGCTCTTCGGGCCGGGTTAGCTCTACTTTGGCTTGGGTATCAAATAGCTCCTCACAGAGCTGCTTGATTGTGGTGGTGATTTTTTGCCTCATCTGTCCCCCAGTATACCAGAGGTAGCTATAGCTTAAATCAGTTAAGTTTAATTCGTTGAAGCAAGTAAGCCCCGCGCCACAGCAATCCGTACATGGTGCTAAGTAACACGAAGAAACCAATAATAGTCACTAGCATCTGAGGATAAGCCGAAGGATGCGTTAAGCGATCGGACACGTCAAACAACAAACCGGCCGGATTAGTAATTATGTCCCAACTGTTCCAGCGCAAGTCTCTACCGATGTAAATCGCGCCGCTACAAACAACCAGAATAGCGGCGATCGATGGAAGGACGGCCGTTCTGTTCATAAAACGCTTATTAAATTGCTGGTGAATAAGATACAGACTGCTAAAGCCCAGAACCACGCCGGTATATATAAACGCCGTAAACATCAAAACGTCGTACAGCAAATCAACTCTGTGAACTTCTTGCAGATGTATAAAATCGCTGATCATGTAAAAACTATTGGGCAAAAATACGACCCATAGCACGCTAACGGCCATTGCCTCCCAGCTCGACCAGCGTTTGTCGCGCAGGACGGCGATCAGGCGAATTGATAATAAAAGAGGTATCCAAGCCAGTAGTAGGTTCCAGATCATGTAGCTAAAGCCCCAGCTATGATTGCGCAGCGCGCCATAGCCAAAAAGCCCAATACTTACCAGGCTCGATATCCCAAGCATCAGCATAAACTGCGCGCGAGGCGACTGTAGCTTGTTGATCACTTCTTAATTATACGCTAAATCGACTAGCAGCTTAGCCAGCTCCCGGGGTCTGGACAAGAATGGCGAATGGCCATCCGGGATCTCAGTTGGCTTTATGCCTAATTTGAGAGCCATTTTACGCTGCCACTCGGGGTTGAGGACCAAGTCCTCGCTACAAACAATATATTCCTGTGGTACGTCCGGCCATTCAGCCAATGGTGGTTCTTGCTCCGTGCGGCGCTGAGGGCGCCACTTGCTAATAGCCCAGTCCTGAGTCTTTTTATCGACATCTGGCATAAATATTTGTCTGATCAGCTTTTTGTCAAAGACTGTCATATTGTCGCCTAGACGTATAATTCCTTCGTCAAAAGCCTCCCAATTTCTTATGGGCATTGGGTCGCCTTCGTCGTCTAAGGGGCGCCCTAGTGTAGCGGCCTCAAAAGATGAGGCTAAGAATATTAGCTTCTTGGTTGCCAGTCTGCCGGCAGCCCGGGGAATAATATTACCACCCCGGGAGTGACCAACCAGCACTACCGCGTCTTCGTCAGCTAAGTCGTCGACCACTACATCGGCGTAGGTATCAAAATTCGCTTTCGGATCATCGATTGGCATATCAATAGCTATGGACTTATACCCTAAGGCTGTCAGTTCTTCTCTAAGCAGATCCCAGCACCAGGCTCCATGCCATGAGCCATGTACCAGACCAAACGTAACCGGATTTTCAGTTGCCATCTTTTAATACTAAGCGGCTGAGCGTATCTTGCAAGCATAAGCGTTCAGAGATTTTAGTTGCGTTCGAGTTCGCGCTGTTCGGGTGTTTCGTGAGGCCGGGCATAATCGTCTTCTAAGCGCCAAGTAGTTCCCGCTTCTGGAGTAGAAACTTCGACCACATCGCAGTCGGTTACTCCTACCAGGCGATGGCGTTGACCCAGCTTGGTACTGTAGCCCTGCCCCGGCACCAAATCGGTTTGGACGAGTTCGCCGGCTGAATTTTCCCAAATAACGGCCGCTTTGCCACTCGTAACCAGCCAGCTCTCTTGTTTTTCGTCGTGAACTTGCAGACTCAAACGGGCACCAGCGTTAATATGAATAACTTTACCCATGTACGGAGCATCTGGAGCAACCCAGTGCAGCTCGTAACCCCAGGGTTTTTCGACCCGGCGGACATAGGATTCGATGCTGAAATCGCTGGTATCGAATTGGGGTGGTTGTTGGTCGCTCATACTAATCCTCCATCTGTTTCTTAAATTTTTCGACAAGCTCTACCGGGGTCGGGTTGAGCCCGTTAAGCAGCGCCGTGTATATGGTAACAAAGTCGCCAAGCGCCATTGTCCAAAACAACTGCTCAAGCAGACTCTTCCCCTCTGGCTCTACTATAATCGGAGCCGGGCGCAGGCCAGACAACAGCCGCTCGGTGAGTTCGAACCGCTTGGTAACCCTGGGGTTATCCAGGCTACTACGGATATCAATCACCGCGTATGGCTTCTGGACAGGTTGTTTGGTCCAACCCATAAATTCGTTGTGGCTGAACTCCGGCAACTGATTGGTCCAGGCAACATGCTTAGCGTTTTCGTTAAAGCCAATTTTCCACTTATAGGCGGCCGGCGCCAATCCCGAACCAGAATAAACGACGACCGACTTGCCAATAACTTCTAAAGCGATTTGTTTGGCCTGATTTTTTGCTGTCGGGTTAGTTGGCAACCAGCTAGTTATTGCTTCCTGGGCGAACCGAGCTGATTTCTCAAGCTCGCTAACGGCCGTTTCATTTTCCAGTAATCCGGCGTTGGCCAGCAACAAAACCAGTGCTTTCAGATTATACAAAAGGGCGAATCTGGCCTGCGTGACTTCTGGAATTATAATTAACGGGTAGCCTTTTTCGCGGGCCGTCGCCGCCAGCTTACCGCCAGCCGCGATCACGGCTATCGTAGCGCCTCTGGCTTCCGCCTGAGCCAGGGCTTGAATAGTTTCCTCGGTGTTACCGGAGTAACTGGCAGCTATAAAATAGGTTTTATCTGATACGTAATGCGGGATATCGTAGCCCCGGACTACTTCCATAGGCACTGTTGGCAGTGTCCACTGGCGGGCGAAATCAGCGGCCAACGCCGAGCTACCCATACCGGCGTAAACGATATTCTCGGCCTCAACCAGCGGCTGGTCAAAATCAAACTCCTGGCCAAGCTGTTGCCACTGGCGCTCGGCCATACCTAGCGCGTCCTGCGTGTCCCGTTCGTGAATCAGTCTCAAATCATCAATCATAGCCTCTACTATACAGTAGAAATATAAGCCGCTTATGCTACAATCAGTGCATATAGATTCAAAGATATTTCAGGGGGGCACGCATGTTTGGGCAGCAAAATAATCAACCGGCTAATGATCAGATTCCGGATCAGTCAATCGACGGCGTTCTCAGCGATTCAGCCACTCCGGATCCAGTCGTGGCCACGCCGGACGAACCATCAGACGACACGGCTACGGTTACGCCTACCGGCCCTCCCGTAGAAGATTGGCAGCACCCCGGCACGCCGTTAGATCCAG
>CAZQPT010000028.1:0-1657 GCA_964595295.1 uncultured Candidatus Saccharibacteria bacterium
GGCTACGCCACCAGCCACGAATTTATCCAGCAAGTCGAATCAATGGTCGAAACCTATCAGGAAATGACCCAACAAGTCACCAAGGAGCGTGTCGCCTACGAAAAGTTATGGGCCCAAAGAGAAAAACAGGCTCAAAAACTGCTACTCAGCACCGCCAACATCATCGGCAGCATGCAGGGCCACATCGGCCAGGCGGCGATGCCCAAAATTAAGGGGTTAGAATTGGACTCCGGGCTCGAAGACTAAAACATGACCGGACGAACGCACGATTTAGCAGCTATCACCGCCCTTGGGGTAATTGTTTTGAGCCAGCCGCCAAGGACAGTGACCTTGGCCACAGCTATTGTTGCTGTATTCGCTAACCTAATTGGCGGTATAGCGCCTGATGCCGATCAGCCAACAGCTCCATTCTGGCGAAATTTACCGGTTGGTAAGTACTTTGGCCGGGTTTTTGGTCTGGTTAACGGAGGTCACCGTTTTTTGACACATTCTTTGCTGGGTTTAGCGCTGTTTGGATTCGCCGTTCACTGGTTGCTGGTATTCTTGCACCCGATTCTAGGCAGTGTCGATCGCGATTTGGTTTGGTGGTCATTTATGATCGGCATGGTCTCGCACCTGGTCATGGACAGTTTTACCAAAGAGGGCGTGCCCTGGCTACTGCCCATACCGATCAAATTTGGACTGCCACCACTTAAAAAGTTGCGCATTACCACCGGCAAATTCTTAGAAACGTTTGCCGTCTTTCCGGCGTTGTTAGTCTTTAACGCCATCTGGTACGGTAGCCACTACCAAAGGATTCTAGAAATTATGCATCGGCACCTGGTGTGAACAGCCTACCATTATTGATCACTGAAGATCTTATCCCAACCCGGAACTACGTTCAGGATGTCGCCAAAGTCCTAGGCAGTTTACAGCGGGCTTACATCGAACCAAACGACCACGATTGGCATCACGGACTGACAGTGAGTATGCGCGGCATTAGCACCCAGCAAATGATTATCGCTGGCCAACCAATCCGAGCCACGATTGATCTGGTAAAACACAAAGTCCGGCTAGGTAATACAAACTGGCTGCTGGAAGAGTTCGCCGCGCCGGAGATTCTAAATAACATCAAGGTCTGGCTTGTAGCGCACGGCCAAAGTGCCGAACTGGAACAGCCCGAATTCACCAGCGATATCAGGCAGTTTGACGGCATCCAGGCCGCGCGCTACGCCGAAACTTTATGGTGGCTAGAGCAACGCTTCAAAAACATCAAAAATGATCTAAACGGCGGTCTAACCAGCCCAATCTTATTGTATCCTCATCACTTTGATCTGGCCTTTAGCTGGTTTCCGCACGATGATGACCAACAACTAACCATGGGTTTTTCGACTGGTGACGAAAGCGTCCGCGACCCGTATCTGTACATAACGGCCTACCCTGAGCCAGCTGGCTTTAGCGGCGCTATTTTAGCCTACTCCAGGCTTCAGGTAGCCCAGGAACCCAGTATTGTCCTGGATGACTTCGCTGCCCTTCTAATGGAGGTCTAAAGCTATTCGAGAGTGCTTACTTAAAAGTGTCCGCATAGTGTCCGTACACTTTCTGAAGAGACATAACGAATTTAACTGATTTAGTACTGAAAACACCAGGTGGACTATACTTAACGATATGACAGCAG
>CAZQPT010000028.1:1757-6345 GCA_964595295.1 uncultured Candidatus Saccharibacteria bacterium
TTGGATCAACTATAGCGTTGATGATCAGGCCATGGCAGTCATAGCCAGCATAAAAAAGCTGGATCCAAAACAGCCGATTATTCTAGTCGGTCATTCCATGGGCTGCTTGGTCGCGGTGCGGGTCGCCAGAAGGCGTCCGGACCTTATAAAACATCTGGTGCTCTACGAAATGCCACTTTACGAGGGTCTGCCAAATAAGCGGTATTATCGGTTAAGAACGGATCTGTACTTTAGGCTCTACAAGCGTATTATTGAGTATCAACCGACATTTAATATCGAAACGGCCAAGCTTGCCGAAAGGCTGGCTAATAAAGTAGTTGGTTTTGAGGTTAGTCGGGAAACCTGGCCGGCATTCATAAAAAGCCTGCGAAACACCATAATGATCCAAACTGCCGCCGATGACATCCAGCACTTACAGATGCCAATGGACGTTATTTATGGTACCTACGACATGCTGGTTATTCGTGGCAAAACACATAAGATATTCGGCGCCGATCAAAAAGTTACCGCCCATCAAATCAAGGCCCGGCATAAAATTTCGCCCAAGGCCAGTAAGTTCATCGTCGGTCGGATAGAGGCCGCCCTAAAGCCCGCCGAAGAGCTAACTGTGGTAGGATAGAGGGATGCTTCGTTACTTCGGGACCTCACTATTTATCACTATCGCCGCTGTCGTTATAGCCTTTTTCGCGGTCGGACCGGCCGCCGCCCTGACCACTATAATCTTGATAGCCATCGAAATTGCTTTTAGCTTTGATAACGCCATTATTAACGCCAAAATACTATCCCGGCTGTCTAAAGTCTGGCAGCAACTATTTTTAACTATTGGCATGGTCGTGGCTATTGTAGGTATGCGGTTTGTTTTCCCGATCTTAATCGTCATGATTACCGCTGGACTATCCTGGGGAGCGGTAATCGAAGACGCCCTGCATCACCCTGCCGTTTACGCCCACCATCTGGAACAGGCTCACGTGGCTATCTCATCATTCGGTGGGGCCTTTCTGTTAACCTTAACTCTGTATTTCCTATTTGACGATGCCCGAAAGGAGCTATGGCTGGAAGACTTTGAGCGTAAGCTTCAAAAGTTTGGTGGCAATATCTGGCTACCGCCGTTACTAGCGGCTTTCGTGGTCTTTTTGTTGTCGATATTCGCGGGAACGCGCGCCTGGACAGTTATCCAGGCCGGTGTCGGCGGCGTAGTGCTATATGCCTTTATTAAGATATTCATCGATGCCATTGGCAAACTATCTGGTAACGATCAAACGACCGGCAAAAAGAGCTCCAAAGCGCTATATACCGGTTGGGGCGCGTTCCTGGCCTTCATGTACTTGCAAGTACTGGACGCCAGTTTTAGTTTCGATGGCGTACTCGGAGCTTTCGCCATTACCGACAAAGTATTACTGATCGCGCTTGGTCTCGGCGTGGGAGCGATCTGGGTTCGCAGTCTAACTGTCTACATGGTCCGCAAGGGTACGCTTGAGGCCTACAAATACCTGGAACATGGAGCCCATTACGCCATTTTAGTGCTGGCCATCGCTTTATTAACCAGTATTTTTTACGAAGTACCAGACGCTGTCACCGGTATTACCGGTCTAGGCGTAATTGGCGCTTCTTTCTTAGCTTCGCGTCAGGCGATTATCGATAAAGAAAACAAGCAGCTAAAAAAGGCATAAACGACCGGGTCTTGCATTTGCCCCCGGCTAGGCATAAGCTGGATATAGGAAGTGTGAGGCTTCCTACTGGCCCGAACGTTTTTCGTTCGGGTCATTATGATTTAACAAGGACGCGTTGCAGCTGGCGCACAAACCCTGAATTTCCAGCTGATGGCCTTGCATTATAAAGTTTTGACTGGCCGCGGAGTCTCTAAGATGCTGTTCCAAATGGGCGTCTTCTGGTATTTGTTTGGTTGTTCCGCAATTAACGCATGTCATGTGGTGGTGATGGTGATGAAAAGCACCGCTTAGCTCAAGTTTATACTTCCAGCCAATCTGTAGGCGTTGCGCGATACCAAGTTTTTCAAACAAACTAATTATTCTGTAAATCGTGGCTCGATTAACTTGTCCGGCGCAAGCATTGGTAATTTCGTGCATTGTCTGGGGCTCTTTATCTTGCATGGCCTTAAACACGATTTGACGGGGGGCAGTTAAGCTCTGGCCGTGCGTCTTCAAAACGTTTTTTAACTGATCGGTCGGATCGGACATGACGCAATTATAACAAAAATCGCGACAAATTTGCAAAAACCAAATCAGAGACTTAAGATAATAACTATGACAGCCCTACTTCTGGCCTTCGCGGCTTTCCTATCAACCTTAACCGGCGGCTTAGTAGGCCTCAAAAACAAAGACCGATTACACCGCTTTTTGGGTTTTACGGCTGGCGTTTTGCTGGGAGTCGTAGCCTTCGATCTGATGCCCGAGATATTCGAGCTGGTAAATACCACCCACAAAACAGCTACGGGGGCCATGATTGCCCTGGTCTGTGGTTTTCTGGGGTTCCATATAATAGAAAAAAGCATCCTTATCCACCACAACAACGAGTCTGAGTACGAAGTTCATCATCACCCCCATGTTGGCGTGGCATCTGCCTTAGCTCTAATTGGTCATAGTTTTCTTGATGGTGTCGGTATAGGCCTTGGCTTCCAGGCCGGCACAACCGTAGGCATCGCCGTAGCAATTGCTGTAATCGCTCATGATTTTAGTGACGGCTTAAACACGGTTAATCTAATGCTCTTAAATAAGAATAAAAGCCGCAAAGCTTTGGGTTTCCTGATTCTTGATGCCGCCGCTCCGATATTTGGAGCGCTGAGCACGCTGTTATTTACTGTTTCAGACGCCGGATTAATCCTGTATCTGGGTTTCTTTGCCGGTTTCCTGCTGTACATTGGGGCCAGCGAAATTCTGCCCGAGGCCCACAGCAAACACTCCAGCTACAAAACCATCGTTTTAACAATCATCGGCGCGGCCTTTATATTCTGCGTCACCCGCGCCGCCTAAGTACGTGATTTGGTCCGCTAGATGGTATAATAGGGGAGTAACAGCTAAAATAAAGATATCATGAAAACATCGTCACTCGAGAGCAAAACTATAAGGCCAGGTCTAAACGCCTATTCTTTTTATAGTTCCGATCGTCATCTTAAACGTGACGCGCCTCAGGTGGTACCGGTAAAACGGGCTAGCCATCTTAAGCGTAACGTCCTGGTTATAATGATGCTGGCGCTACTCGGCTTTGGCGGATACACGGTGTTAAATATGAGTCACGATGCCTCACGGGCCTCAAATACCCCAACCCCTGACTCGTCCAATAAGGCACCGGCCGTGGCTACTATGCCAACCGATAAAACTCAAGTCGCCACCTCTGTTAATAAATGCTCTGGCAACGATATACCCCAGCACATAATAATCAGCATAACCGATCGTCACCTCTGGGTTTGCGAGGCCAGCAAACAGATCAAGGATTACCCGGTTATTACTGGCATGCAAAAGATCGCCGAAAACGCCACCCCACCCGGAACCTATAAAATCTACGCCAAGCAACGCGACACCGTCCTGAGCGGCACTGCCAGCACCGGTAGTTGGCGCGAGCCGGTTTCTTATTGGATGCCATTCCTAGACAACCAATATGGTACCTACGGCTTTCACGATGCCAGCTGGCGCAAAGCCAACGAATTTGGCAATACCGACCCATATTCCAACAACGGTTCCCATGGCTGTATACAAATGAGCGTTGCCAGCACCGAATGGCTATTCAACTGGGCGCATGTTGGCGCCACTGTTAGCATCTATCTCTAAATTGGTTATACTTAGGCTATGATTATCGCGGTTATAGTTCTGGGAACATTAGTCTTGGTGCTACTGGTTATGGTTTTGCGCCGTCCCCCCGGCGATCCTCAAAGCGCGTTATTGCTTAAACAGGACTTGACCCAGCTTAGCGACGACATCACCAAGCTCAAAGACGGCCTACATACGCAGCTCGGTGATCGTTTCGAGAAAAACCAAGCCATGATGATGGGCAGCATGCAGCGCCAGTTTACAGAAAGCAGTAAGATTATCGCCGAAGTTACCAAAAATCTAACCGAGCTCAAAGAATCAAACAAGCAGGTGATGGGAATAACAGATGAGCTCAAAGTTTTGCAAAACGTGCTCGGCAACCCCAAACAGCGCGGCGTACTAGGCGAATATTACCTGACACAGGTGCTGGAAAACGTATTGCCGCCCGATCGATTCAAGCTCCAACATCGTTTTAAGGATGGAGAAACCGTTGACGCCGTAATCTACCTGGACAAGCAAAAAATGCTGCCAGTCGATAGCAAGTTCAGCCTGGAAAATTACAACAGAGTTCTTGAAGAGAGCGACAAAGTTCGCAAAGAAGTAATTATTAAACAATTCAAGAACGATCTCAAAGTCCGGATAGACGAAACCGCCAAATATATTCGTCCCAACGAGGGCACCATGGACTTCGCCTTTATGTTCATACCATCGGAAGCAATTTACTACGACCTGTTAGTTAACAAAATCGGCACCACCGGCACTAGCGCCCGCGATCTTATCGAGTATGCCTTTCGTGACAAAAAAGTGATTATCGTTAGCCCGAC
>CAZQPT010000028.1:6445-9119 GCA_964595295.1 uncultured Candidatus Saccharibacteria bacterium
AGGGCGGCGGCGTGATCGTTAAAACCGTAGCGCTTGAGACCATCAATAATTAGCCAGTTAATGTTTACCCAAGATGGGCCCTGCCAGTAAAGTTTGTTATGAAACCAGCTTGAATCCAGGGGCACGCTTGGTACCGGATAGGCGGGGCCAAAGCCGCGCTCTTTCTCCAGCAACTGGATCAGTTGTTTGGCTCGTTCTTGAGTGACCGATCCGGCATACAACGGCATGAGCGTGGCCACGGTCGAAATCTTGAGCAAACGGTGAGTGATAAAATCACGAGAATAGTATTGGCTGGAGTAGGGATCCCACAACTCCTCCAGGGCTTTTTCGGTTTTACGCATGCGGGCGACTAACTCTTCTGGCAACTCTTCGCGCAAAGATTTAGCGATTTCCCGTAAATGGGTGTTAGCCCGGATAAACATCGAGTTATAGGACAGATCTTCGATAGAAAACAGCGAATGATCGAGAATTTTATTAATATCGTAGCTTTTACGGCGCAAACGGCGTTGGATGTCGTACAGGCACAGCGCTTCGACGGTTGAGTAGCGCTGATCGATCGGTACCGACCGGACATCACGCCGGAAAAGATTAATAACCTTATCCAGACGGGTTCTTTTGATAATGCTAATCCAGGTAGGCAGCTGATGTTCGTGCATTTCATTTGCCCAAGGCGGCGTGTTGTCCAAGCCGGTTTCCCAGGGATGAATTTGCAGAACCAGCCCTTCATGGTGTGGGTCTCTCTCAGCATACAGCCATTCGTGATAGGCCAATAGAGCCGGGTAGACCAGGCGGTACCAGCTACGGCGCTCCGGCCAGGCCAACTTGGCGCCAATCTTGACCACGGCTTCGGCGATAACCGGCGGTTGAGTTATGCCGGTCGTCGTAACGTCGTTGGGCGCGTATGGGTTTACCCAACTGCGCCAAATATTTCTCTCTGTTCTGTAGCTGGGGTCATCACGAAAAACAATATTAGGCAGCATGCCATTATGCCATTGTCCCCTTAGCAAGCTCAGTATCTCTGCCTGGGCTCTTTCTATGTCCAGGTGCCGCAGACCAATCGCCACGAAACAACTGTCCCATAGCCACTGATGAGGGTACAGGCCATGAGCCGGCTGGGTGTAGCTGCCACGGTCATTCATGGCCAGTACGTTCTTAGCATCCTCTAAAAGGTTTTTGTCTTCTTGCATATGTTTAGATTATACCTTATATGGGCGTTGCTTATGCTTGTGAATCCTAGAGGCGCTTCGTATAGTTAAAGATATGGGAATTGAACAGTCTTCGGAGCATATTTGGCGCGTCTCGCCTGGGATAGCGGATGTTCATACGCATCCGCGGGTATTTGACGCTATTACTGATGACGGCTTCGTCACCCTTAACGAGGGTGAGTATGGTCCGCAAGAAGGCAAAGCCGGCTTAAGGCATTACACTGAAGTCGCTTTGCGTTCCGGCATAACGGCTATGATTGCCATGCCCAATGAATCTATTAGGCGACTGGATTTGACGGCCAGAGAACAAACTAGCCTAACGCCTTACCCAATCGCGTCGTACGACCGTGTAATTGCCATGCAAGGCGCTATTAATAATAACGCCATTATACCAACCGCCATACATATGGGACTGGACCCGGAAACGGCCTTTAGGGATGCCGGTAAAACCCGTCTCAACACGGGCTTGCTCGAAAAAGAATTCGCGGCCGTATCGGATGAGTGTACATCTTTAAAAGTTTATCTGGCTGACACGACTGGGGGCTATAACATTGCCTTGGAGCATGCCATAGGCGTGGCCGATGTCTGGTATCGCGCGAACCCGGGAAAACCAATCGTTTATCATGTCGAAGGCGGTGACGTGGCCAAATTGCTGGCTGGCTTTAATAGCCTCAGGCTAGGTAAAGGCCAAAAGAACTGGGGTAAAGAACAGCCAATTCACATAGCACACGTGTCATCGCGCGAGGAGCTGGAGGCCGTGATTGCCGCCAAAGAAGCCGGCATGAACGTTACCTGCGAAGTTACGCCTCACCATCTGTTTATGAATTACGATGACGGCTTACAAATTGGAGGCTACGGTTGCATGAAACCAGGACTTAAATCTCAGGCCGATGTCGATTTTCTGTGGGCCAACATCGATAAAATAGACATGATTGCCAGTGACTGCGCCCCCCATCGTCGTAGCGACAAACAAGCGACAAATCCGGCTTATGGCGTTACCAACCACACGGTACTATTGCCGTTAATGCTTGGCGCCGTGGCCGAAGGCAAGCTGACCATGGAACAACTCTATGAAAAAATGTGCTTAAAGCCGCGTCAACGTTTTAACCTTCAGGCCGAAGACAACTCCAAGATAATCATCGATACCAAGGTAGCGGGCGAAGAAGCACAATATTACGAAGACAGAAATAGCGTTCGTTACGAAGCTAATCCTTTCACGAAAATGAACCATCACGCGCTAATGGTAGGCCGGGTTATTTTCGCTCAAGCTGGAAATTCTATATATCACGCTAATGCCGGCGACATGTTCAAGACCAGTTTAACTCATCTACTGACACCTAAAAATATGAACGTCCAGGCACTTATTAATAACTCTACTAGGATAATCTGATGGCTGAGATTAGGGCAAAATATGAAACATTTATTGGGGAAGAGCTCAAAAGCGCTGCCGAGCGATCGCTTGAACTTTT
>CAZQPT010000028.1:9219-11843 GCA_964595295.1 uncultured Candidatus Saccharibacteria bacterium
TTATGGACGATTGATCGAAACCACGGCGTGGGCTTCAACCGGCTTGGCTTTAATAGCCCCGGAGACGAAGTTGTCGCTGATTATCTCTACGCGGCTCAACCACTGCCATGCCCGATTGGTCTTAACGTAGGACGAAATAAAGTTACGCCTAACGAGATGGCCGGTCGTGCCCACGCTCGGGTAATCGCCTGTATCGGGCATTTTGCCAGCTATATAGTGCTAGCTATATCATCTCCAAACACCAAAGATCTAAGAGGCTTGCAGGCTAAAGGTCCGTTCCGTGAGTTACTTCAATCCGCCAGAGCCGTAATGCCAGCGGGTAAACCCCTGTTCGTTAAAATCGATGCCGAACGTTCCAAGCAGGAAATAAACGACATGATCGAAGTTGGCCTGGAAGAGGGTTTAAGCGGTTTTGTAGCCTGTAATACTTACATGGGAAAGAACCTTAAATTCAAATATGGGGACCGTTGGGTTGGTGAGGCCGGTGGTTTAAGCGGTGCTGATCCTGAATACCGCAAGCTTACGACGGCTACCGTAAGACATATCCATGAAGAAGCTGGCGATAAGCTATATATCGTAGGAGTAGGAGCTGTTAACAGCTCCGAAGCAGCGCTCGATAAAATCAAAGCTGGCGCGTCGATCACGCAAGTCGTAACGGCAATTCGTGAAAGCCGCGGCAAAGTAGCTGCCGCGATTAACGCCGGACTACTACTCCATATGAAAAAAGACGGGGTATCATCGATAATGGATTACGTAGGGGTAGATACCAGGCGTGGCGCCAAATCTGCCAATATCTACCGCAATTAGCGAAAGTTATTGAAGCTTAGAGGGAACTCAAAATCCTGGGCTCGTAACAGTTGCATAACATCTTGTAAATTGTCTTTGCTATTGCTGGTAACGCGCACGGCGTCACCCTGGATTTGAGTTTTAACCTTTGGCAATTCATCTCGAATCAGGGCCGTAATTTTCTTGGCTTTGGTCTGATCGAGGCCAGCCACGAACGGTACGTCCTTAGTGGTTTTGAAGTTATTGGTAACGGTTTCTTTGGAAGTATCGAGAACTTTTTGGCTCTGCTCGCGGGCGGCTAGTTTTTTGCGAACGATATCAAGAATGGCGTCAACTTGCCAATCGCCACTGCCGGTAATTTTGAAGCCGGTCTTTTCCGGGTTTAGCCACTCAATTTCGGCTGGAGTGCCTTTAAAATCGTAGCGGCTCGACATTTCGCGCTGTGCCTGGTCAAAGACGTTATTCATTTCGGCCTTGTCATACTCGCTAACTACGTCAAAAGAAAAATTCGCCATCGCCTATAAGCTCTTTTGAATGCCGGCAAAACCACCACCCATTTCACCCGGTTTTAGGATTTGTAATATGTGGCTAACAGATGGATCGAGCGCGATGCCTTCGACATCGGCGCTGGCTTTTAACGAATAACTCCAACTAGTATTGTCTAGAGCGGCGCTCACTGACTGTAAGTTTTTAAAAGCACCGGCTACTTGGGCCATGGCGCTGCCTTCTTCGAACTGGGCTTCGGCCGCGGCGCCAGCGTTCATAACTATATTGAACTGCAGGGTCTTGGTTTCGCCGGGCATAATGATGAACGGTTCGTTATTTTCGGCCCTGGCTACGGTCTGGGCTAACGTTTGCGGCATAGACGAGCCGGAGCCGTTGGCTACAGGTTGGTTGTACGACTGTTGGCGATTAGTGGCGATAATTTCTGCCGATACGCGTTTAACCGAGTGTTGTTCAGGTGACGTGCTGGTAAGTGTTACGACAACCGGAAAAGCCGCGTCTTGCATAGACACGCTGCTGGCTGCCTGAAGGTCAAGCTTGATGCCGCCATGGTTTAAATTGTCTTTGATTTTTCCAAAGAATCCCATAGACCCTACTTTCTTTATCGTCTCCGTAAATTGTTAGGGATATTATATCACGGGGCTAGAACAGTTGCTTTTGCTGAGGAGCAACCGCTGTATGCTGAGCATGCGCTCCGGCGTCTTTAATTGCCATCTCAATCTCGCCTATAGGTTGTTCCGTGAATAGTACTGTACCATCCAGCAGGTCCGCTGAAGGGACTACTAGCTGAGGCTGACTATCACTGGTAAAGAGCGTAGGGTCTTTGTTTATCAACAAACTCGTTGTTGTCCCGTCGGCCGCTACTGGAGCTTTAGCTACCTCGCCGGATATGACTAAACCGCTGGCCCATGTAAAAAATCCACGCATACGTTCTTGAATTTCGACTGGCTTCAAGCCTGACTCAACAACTTGTCTTCCAAATGCGTTTTCTATTCCAAATGCGATAGCCATAAAGTCATATCCTCCCAGATATTTATTTTTTAAACTTAATCTTATTGTACATGTCCGGCCGGGACTTATCAGAGTTTTATCCACAACCCTGCTGTGTAAAAAATCTTACACACAGGGGTCAAAAATTTGGATGGCCGGTTTTGTAATAAATCGCACACTTTACATGGCTTTATTAAAAGCACAAGCAAGGTTACACTGAGGTTAATGTCACTTGAACGAGGTCCGGTCGAAACAAAAATAGTTGCTGAATTGGCAGTGGAGTTCGAGCAACAAGTTACCCAGCCAGAAATTGATAAGCCGCAAGACGAATGTGGTGTTTTTGC
>CAZQPT010000029.1:0-2452 GCA_964595295.1 uncultured Candidatus Saccharibacteria bacterium
AAGAACGATAAGATGCGCCGCGACATCCTCAAAGACTTCGAAACCTGGTCCAAGCAGTACTTTTTTATCGTCGATAAGGCTGATTCTGAGGTTAGCGGCGCCAAGGGTAATCAGGAACGATTCTACTTGCTTAAAAAAGCCTCATAGCTTTTATTCCTACGACCTATGTTTAAAAAGTGTCCGTATAGTGTACGGACACTTTTTAAACATAGGTCGTAGAAAACTCAAGGCCGTAGACCAAGCACTAGCGTTTCCGTTACACTAGAGGTATGTATTTTGACTCCCGCATGCAAGCTGGGCGTATGCTTGCCGACCAACTGTTCGAAAAGTATCGCTACGAAAACTGCGCTGTACTGGCACTGGGCGATGGTGGTGTCATGGTCGGCGCCCAGATCGCGACCAAGCTGCATTGCGTGCTAACAATGCTCAGCAGCGCCGAAATAATGTTGCCCCGAGAGCCAGAGGCGATCGCTGGAATCACCTCCAGCGGTATAGTCACCTACAACAGCTATTACTCGGACGGTGAAGTCGACGAGATGACCAGCGAGTACTTTGGCCTTATAGAGCAGGAAAAACTGCAGCAGATGCATGATCTAAACCGGCTTGAGGGCGGCGACGGGACTATCAGAAAAGATTTGCTAAAGGGCCGTCACGTGATCGTGGTCTCCGACGGGTTAAAAACCGGCTTCCCGGTAGACCTGGTCGCCGAATTTTTGAAGCCGGTACAGATAGAAAGCATGGTCGTGGCCGTACCGTTCGCCAGCGTTAAGGCCGTGGACCGGATGCATATTCTGGCCGACAAGCTATTTTGCATGAACGTTCTGGCCGACTACATGGACACCGATCATTATTACGAAAAGCAGGACGTGCCAGACCACGAAACCGTCATGGCGACTCTGGAAAAAATTATTCTAAACTGGCAGTAGCCAGGTTAGAACCGCGTGGCTTAGATTTGGTCGAGGTATTTGCGCAAGCCGTCGACGTCTTTGAGAAGTGTTAAAGACTGCTTGTTAACGATTAAGCCTTTGCGCTCCAGGCCGGATATTTCTCGGCTGGTGGTTTCGCGGGTAGCGTTTATGGAGCTGGCGATATCCTGATGGCGCAGAGGTACCTCGATGAGCAGCCCATCTTCGGTTTGTTTGCCAAATCGGTGACTCATAGTTAGTAAGAACGAAATAATACGTTCCCGAACCGTGCGGTACTCCAGATTAAGAATTCGCTCGCTGTGCAGGCGATACATCTCGAGGGTCATATCGAGTAGCGGTGCCAGCGCGTCTGGCTTGCTTTCTATAAATTCCAGAAATTTTTCGCGGCTTATCTGCCAGGTAACGGTCGGAGCCAAAGCCTGATAAATAACTGATCGCTCCTGCCCGGTAATGGCCCAGATGAGCGGGAAAACCTCGCCTTCTTTGCGGACGATCAATAGGTTTTCTTCGTTATATTTGGTGATATCGTAGGCCTTAACCAACCCCTCATAAATATAATAAACCCCGTGCGGGTGATCGCCGGGGCGGATAATAAAGGCGCCTTTTTTGAATGTTTGTTTGACGCCATGAAGTCGAAATATTTCTACGAACTCCGCTGTTTGCTTTAGCGTGGCCAACATGTCTGTATTATGATAGTGCCAGAGGAGAAAGTCAAATAAAGTACCTCTGTTTGAAAATGGTTTGTGATCTAAATCTCATTAAGTGAGTGAGTATTTTCACCATATTTTAAGAAACAAACGAGTAGTATTATGGAACACAATATAAGGAGGTGTGACCATGGTCAGTCAAGAATCTGTGGATAAGCAACTCAAAAAAATCAAATATAACATACACGGTTGGGGAAGGGCAGAAGCGGGCGAACTCAAGAATATACTACTGGAAGGCGAAGAGGTTTACGAAGTCGTAAACGGCGTTTACGAGGGTGGATTTGCCATGTTAGTGGCAACGGACGTCCGCATGCTACTCATAGACAAAAAGCCGCTCAACTACCTAACGGTAGAAGATATGCGCTTCGACATGATCAACGAGCTCGACTATTACCACCGCTTACTAGGGGCCCATATTAGTATTTCGGCCGGTAACAAGAACCTCAAGTTTACCAGCTACAACCAGCCACGGCTGCGTAAGTTAATCGGTCACGTTCAGCACTGCATGGCCGAGGCTAAAAAGGAAATATCAGGACACCAGGTCGATCAGAAGCAGCACCTGGAACAAATTAACCAACAGCTCCAAGCCTATCTGTTAGCTCAGCATCAACAGCAAGAAAAGCTTCACGATCAGCTGCTCAAGAACAGCAAAGAGGGGCAGGTTATTGACGTGCCCAAACCGGAAGCAATCAAGCCCAGCAACGAGCTTAGCGACTACTTATTCGCCCAAAGTTTACTGGCTCAGTACAAGGCGGCTAACGGCAAGCTGCCAGCCCAGCTGATCGAAGACGCCGAAGCCAATAGGCAGGTACAGGAAGA
>CAZQPT010000029.1:2552-11758 GCA_964595295.1 uncultured Candidatus Saccharibacteria bacterium
GTTGCCGAAGCAGTTCCCGAATCACAACCAACGCCTAAGATGGAAACCCAGACCGTTACCGAAAACCGGTCTAATCCACAGATGTCAGAGCTTTACGCCGAAGGCATGCAAGAAATTTTTGGTAAGCTCGAGAAAAATAAAACCCCACAATCTCAAGCCCAGACTCACGCCACGGCCGACTCAGCGGCCCATATGGCAGTTCAGTCCACGACTGGGCAACAGCCTGCCCAGCCGCCTTCGGCATCGGTCCATAACCCTTTAGAGGTTAACGCCTTAAAGATTGCCTATTCAAAACTGCCAATGGCCTTGCGTAACAAACGCTTTGGTCGACCGTCGTTTCATTCGCACAGCAAACAGCAGACAAATATGAAGATAGAGCCAGGTATTCAGGTTTAAATGGCTGCTGGCGTTTAGACGTTAAATCGGAAATCCACGATATCGTCGGGTCGCATAACGTAGGTTTTGCCCTCGGTACGTACTTTGCCGGCGCTTTTGGCGGCCTGCATGTTGCCGGCTTCTATCAGATCAGGGTAGGAGACGATTTCGGCGGCTATGAAGCCACGTTCGAAATCGCCGTGGATCACGCCCGCGGCTTGAGGGGCAGTGGCCCCGACCGGAATTGTCCAGGCCCGGACTTCTTGTGGCCCAGCTGTCAGGTAGCTCTGTAAACCGAGTGTTTTATAGGCGGCGTGAATTAGCTGTAACAGCCCGGATTCGGTTTGGCCGTAGCTCTCCAGCATCTCTGCGGCATCGGCTTCGTCGAGTTCTTGAAGTTCGCTTTCTAGCTTGGCGCAGACGAATAAAGCCTGAGCCGGAGCGACCAGTTCGCGGAGCTCGTCCTTGCGGGCTTGGTCATTTAGGCCGGCTTCGTCAAGATTGAATAAATAAATGATCGGCTTCATGGTTAACAGCTGTAGATCGGCGATCAATTCGGTGTTTATCTCGGGGTGGTTCCAGATAGGGTCGCCGCTATCTAAAATTTTATGTACTTCTTCGTAAGCATCAGCGATCGGCTTTAACTTGGGGTTGGCCCGGGCTTCTTTTTGATACTTGGGCAGTCGTTTGCTGACGGTTTGGAGGTCGGCGAGGACTAGCTCGGTATTGATAACGTCTATGTCTTTGCGCGGATCGTGAGCTTCGTCGACGTGGATAACATTGCTGTCTTCAAAGGCCCGCACTACCTGAACGATGGCGTTGGTGGTCCGGATATGAGCCAAAAACTGGTTGCCCAGGCCTTCGCCCTCGCTGGCGCCAGCGACTAGGCCAGCTATATCCACGAAAGTCACGGTGGCCGGTAGGACCTTTTTGGATTCGTATAGTTCGGCTAACTTGTTTAGGCGAGCGTCCGGCACGGGCACGATACCGGTGTTAGGCTCGATGGTGGCGAACGGATAGTTGGCGGCTAGAATATTACTGCCGGTCAGGGCGTTAAACAGGGTAGATTTGCCGACGTTGGGTAGGCCGACTATGGCTATACTTAAACTCATATGACCCTATTTTAACAGAGGTAGCATATAAAAACAAAAGAGTTAAAAAAAGTAAATAATGCTAGCGTAGGAATTGATTTTCGATTATGTCCATCGCCAAACCAGCTCCTCCAAGAGACCTAAGCTTTTCTCCCAGTCTAGTCGCATTACTTGCATAGCTTAAATCACTTAGAATACGGTCCATAGCAGAGCTTATCGTACTAGCGTTTAAATCAGTTTGCCAATGGCCGAATACATCTATATTGGGCCCAAGATCTATAGCTTTGCGTTGCGCTAATGGCCCCTCTGAGTGGGGAAGCATAATACCAGCGCCTTGCCTCTCAACTTCTTTTAAAGTATTGCTACCGTCGGTGTGATAGGTGCCTATGCCCAGTACAGGCTTATCGCAAGAGAGTGCTATCAATGTTGTCTCGTGACCTCCGTGAGTCAAGACTATATCTGACCTCCTTGTGGCTTGTTCAGCGGCTATGAAGTTGCTAATAGTTACACGACCAAGAGCGCACTGTCTCCTAAGCTCCATATTTTGGTACCGCGCTTCCTCGCCCACCACGTAAAAACCCATATCAGGATGTGACAAAATTACTTCAGTTAGCATCTCTTCGTAGCCATATTGTGGTCTGGTTTTTTCGCCAACGTAACTAAAAGCACTTTTTATTGACAAGGGTGCCGCCGCGGGCATAAATATGTGGCGGTTTGGTTCCCAACCGAGCTTACCTATGTAGTGTGAATTCGCGCTATATTCTACCAACGGGTCAATCTCAGGGATGCTCGGTATAAGGTTTATATCGCCGCAAAATAGCTCGCGCTCATCCATAATGGCGGGTAGACCGTAAGATTTACGCACAACGTTAAAACTATTACGACAATCAGGTAAATTTGCATCCGTGGGTGGTTCTACCCACCATCCAAAAGCCTTCCCGTGTACGTTTCCTGATGAGTGAGTGATGCCCACCACGGGCACGCGATTAACCTGCGCGGCAGTTCGGGTAGTATCCCGGTAATCATTGATAACCACACTTGGTTTGAACGCACCAATCGCTTCAACTTCTTGATTAGTCACGTGCTTCAGCCAATCGATATCATCAAAACGAAGACCTAGCTGTCGTTGAGCATGTCTAAACGCATGTGAATAGTAAGGGAAATCACCTATTGGAGCAGGAATGTTTGGATTTCTATTCGGAATAACCTCAACCACAGAAGCGATACCAGTTGCTCCTATTTCCTCAACAAATTTAGGTGAGCTGATCATGCCAATTTCGTATCCACGGTCGTATGCCTCTGTAGCAAGAGCCATAACTCGAGTAAAGTGCCCCCAGCCACCATCCCAAAAGCTAAACATGATCCTATCGTTTGCTGGACTTGACTCAGACATATTGCTCCCAGTTCTGCTGACCATAGTGAATATTTGATGGGCTACCTAAGTCTAGAGCCTCTCCGCCTAGGTCGTAAGCTAGTATTTGAAAACAGTTTGCCCTAACAGCCCAAGGTAGTACCTGATCGCGTAAGCTGAGGGGCTCTCTTACCTGGCTTGAAGACGACTTAATATATGTTTCACATAATTCTTTGTATCTATTTATTGAAATTGCCATTGCCGCGGCACTTGTAAGGCCACGACTGCCAGGGCGTGATTCTCCTGGCTCCTCGCTTCGGCCGTAACACCAAAGTAAACGATTGGACTTATCTTCAACAATTAGTCTGCCAAGGTCGGTGGTACGATCCGTAACGTGGCTTGTCACCCCAACCGTTACGTCGGTGCCGTCTTTGGGCTGTCTCTTTGTCATGTCTGCTATGCCGAGCCAGGGTAGCATCATATCACCAGGAACCACTAAGCCTTGCCCCTTTAAACCCAGTAGCCCAATCGCTTGTAAAACGGCACCGTCAGGACCCAAGGGAGTTTCTTCTTGCGAAAATTCGTAGGATACTCCTTTAGCGGCTATCCACGAGCCCGAACTTATATGATCTTTAATTTGATCTTTATGGTGTCCTACGCAAAAAACAAATTGGCGAAAACCTACTTGTTGCAGATTTCGGCATACGTTATCAACTATCGGTTGGCCATTACCTAATTTTATAAGATGCTTAGGTATCAAATCTCCAGTAACTTTTTGTGCTCGCGTAGCATTACCGCCAATTGGGATGATAACTGTTACGTCAGCCAAAGATTGCTCCATTTGGGACTGTAGTTCCGTTGGCAGTCCAACAGATAAGACTTCTTTTAGCATAGATTTTTGAATACCTGTCTACTTAATGTTCATATTATAGAACAATTCTTCAAAAATCTGCACGGATCTCATGAATAGCGCGGTTGTTTCCATCTCCTTAGAGGCATGATGGGGTAGAAGCGTTGCAAAATGCATAGCCTCAGCGTATAGGCCGCGCAAGAATTGCTGATCAGTTAGATCCTGCTGAAAGCGTAGGAAAACATTCGTGTAAAGTCCAGGAACCTGGACTTTGAAAAAATAACTCCCATCAGTTGTTTTATTAAGTACGTAGCCCTCTTTCATAATTGAGTTATAACCACCGTGTATCGAGTGGAAAATTTTGCCATAATCATACTCAATTGGCATTTGAAGCTCACCGTTTGGATCAACTAAGTACGTCGAAAATCTACTGACTAATATATTGCCACAATGCAAGTCACCATGGATTAATCCCAGTTTTGAAGGAGTTAGGTAGGCGCGTAGTTTATGGTCACCGGCAATCCTTGCCAGGTAATAAGAGGGAGCGTAAACAGGCTTGCCGTTTAGTATGTAGCCGGAAGAATTAAGTAGCTTTTTTAGATAATCAAACTTTTGGGACTCCAAAACCCGACTTTCGTATTTTCCCGTATAAAATTTATCCGAGATAGCCAAACTAACAATGGAAGGTTTGCTGTTAGTAAAAATTTGCTGGTCTTTTGATAGCGCGTCATTAATGTATCCGTAAAGTTGCTCTTCTGAGAGGGAGTTACTGTCTACGAGCTCATCCAGCGTTTTAGCGTCTTCGATGTAGTTTAGTAGTAGAAAGGAGTAGCCTTGGTTGCAAGAAGTGGCTACGGGAACAGATGTAGTAATAGCTTGAATCGGTAGCGCTTGATACCATAAAATCTCTCTAGACGTAGCGTTACCGATTCCATACTCTGCCTTAAGCAAATATTTGTTACCGTCCTCAGCATAAAATATAAAGATTACCGATCTAGTGTTATGGCTATCTATGGCTTCTAAGACTAGTCCTGAAAGTATCTTTTCAATGCCCTTAACCATGTTTTGACGAGATTTGGGCGCAAGACACCTCAGCCTTGTTATTATTTCGTCTAATTTTGTACCATTCATTACTTACAATGATATATACTGATTAGTATAAAAAATCAAACTCTAAGGCACCTATCAGGAGAATCAGTGAGTAAAGAATCACATCCACTATGGAAAAGGCTCGGCAAGGCAACAGTTTATAAAGGCCGGATGCACATTGTTGAATACGAAGTAGAGCTACCTACTGGAGAGCTTAGCAAATATGAAGTAGATCACAGCATAGGTTGTGCTGTCGCTGTTCTAATAAAAACACCTGATAACAAAATAATTTTGACACACCAGTTTAGATTTCCTCTTAATCAATGGATATACGATCTTCCCGGAGGCGGTAAGCACTCAGATGAAACGCTAGAAGAAGCAGCGGTTCGTGAATGCCGGGAGGAAGTCGGAATCGCACCAAGCAAGCTTGAGAAGCTGGCTATGTTCTACCCAAACCCGGCGCGTACAGACTGGCCGGCACATGTATTTTACTGCGAGAACTTTACGTATTCTGTCCTAGAACATAATGATCCCTCGGAGACGGTCGAACGCGTCGTAATGTCTATCTCGAAGTTTAAGAAGCTTGTTAACGAACATAAGATCGTTGATCCGATGCTTCTAATTGCCTGGCATACGGCGCGCAGTAAAGGCTATATAAATTAAGAGAGCAAGTTTAAGGCAGAGCCTATGAGCGAAACGGACGGCATTCTAAATTTTAATTTTCGTAAATGCACAGAAAAAAACGTACGGGTTTATGTCGACAAAAATGCATCAAAAAGACTTCAACTAGTCTTAGGCGATCTTAAGCCAGACAAGGTTTTCATTGTTTGCGATACAAATGTAGCGAAGCTCTACGCAGACGAAATCGAAGAAACAATATCCAAGCTCCACCCTGTTTATACGATTGTGCACGAAGCAGGAGAGCAAGGTAAGAATCTGCAAACTATAACTAAGATAAGTGACTTATTCTTCGAAAAAAACGGCACGTCAAACAGTTGCCTTGTTGCCCTTGGCGGAGGCGTAACAGGTAACGTCGCCGGCTTCTTTGCCTCCATAGTTTTTAGGGGCATACGGCTGATTCACGTACCTACTACTCTTTTGGCTCAGGTGGATAGTGCCGCTGATGTTAAGCAGTCGGTCAACTCGGCTAATATTAAAAATTCTATAGGTTCTTATAAAGCGCCAGACGTAGTTATTATTGATCCAACTTTACTTAAAACTCTTGACGATAGAGAGATACGCTCTGGCTTGGGAGAAGTGGTTAAGCATGGCTTGGCGCAAGATATAGATTTTGTAGAGTATATAATCTCTTGTGACTACAGAGATATTGATGTATTGCAAACAATTGTCATGAGAACTATAAAATTAAAGATCGAACACTGGAATAGTACGCCGAGCATATGGAACGATAAACATAAAACGGAAAGATTGACGCACCTTGGCCACACAACGGGGAAAATACTAGAGATGATAGAGGTAGATTATTTGACTCACGGGGAAGCTATATCTCACGGCATGGTCATTGAATCGTATATGTCATACAAACTAGGCTATATGGATTTTGAATCTTTGAAAAAAATTCAAAGTGTCCTAACAACTTTAAGGCTTCTTTACCCCTTAAGCATTAAGTACACAAAAGAAAGTATAATCCTAGGTCTTTACGCGAGTACAGATAAGCCAATCTTTGCGCTCTTAAAAGAGCTAGGTAACCCGCAGACTATTTCGACTGTAGTCCCCGAAAGGTTGGCACAAGAGGCAGTTGAGTGGTATCTCGAGCAGACTAACGGGCGGTGATTTTTTGGAGCAATTTGATAAGGGTTTCGAGTTCGGCGGCGTCCAGGCGCGATAGCAGGGGACTGTTGTGGCTCATCATCTGGCCGATTAGGGCTTTGCGGACTTTGGCGCCAGCTGGTTCCAGCCGGACCATCTTGAGGCGGCGGTCGGCATCGTCGGCGTAGCGGGCTACCATTCGTTTTTGCTCTAGACCGTCAATTATGCCTGTGACATTGCTGGCGTCGCAGTTATAAATCTTTTTGAAGTTGTTCATGGGGCGGGGATTGTCCAGCAAAAAAATCGTCATGGCTTGCATGCCGGTTAGATCGTGCTCGGCACCGAGCTCAAAAATCCGGCGCTTGGACATCATTAAGAACTTAACGAGCACCATATAAGATTGTTCCAAAGAAGTTTCTTGAGGCATAGTATATTAATAATACAAAAAAATGGTTGACATAGTCAATAGTTGACTATTACAATGAGTATTAATTCAACGTAAACAGAGGAGTCTATATGGCCAAAGCCGCGAAAGCCGTAGAAAAGAAAAAAACCAGTCATTGGCTAATCCTGATTTTACTGTGCCTGGCGCAGTTCATGGTGGTGCTCGATGTTTCTATTGTTAACGTGGCGATACCGTCTATTCAAACCGCTTTTCATATGTCGCAGACCAGCTTGCAGTGGATTATTACGGCTTACACTCTGACCTTTGGCGGCTTCTTGTTGCTGGGCGGCAGGGCAGCTGACTTGTTTGGACGGCGCAAGATATTTATGATGGGCGTGATTGCCTTTACTCTAGCTTCTTTGGCGGATGGTTTGTCGCAATCGGGCGGGCAACTTATTTTCTTCCGCGGCATACAGGGGTTGGCCGGGGCCTTTATGTCACCTGCGGCGTTATCGATTATTTTGGTTACCTATAAAGAAGGACATGAGCGCAACGTGGCCCTGTCTGTTTGGGGCGCGGTGGCGGCCGGCGGCGCGGCGGCCGGGGTGTTGCTGGGCGGCATCTTTACTCAATACTTGGGTTGGCGCTGGAACTTCTTCGTGAACGTGCCGGTTGGTATGGCCGTGATTGTTTGGGCGCTACGGATTCTGGATCGCCATGACTCCAGCGTTGAGCATAATGATTTGGATCTACCAGGGGCGGTGCTGGTAACTGGTGGCTTAATGATGCTGGTTTACGCTCTTGTTAAAGCGCCAGCGCTTGGCTGGACAGACCCGACCACGTTGGCTTACTTTGGGATTAGTCTGGCGGCTTTGGCGGCCTTTATAGTCAACGAAACGCGGGTCAAAAATCCGCTGATGCCGTTGAGCATTTTTAGGATTCGTAACCTGTCTGGCTCCAACAGCATGCAGTTGTTCATTACTGCCGGCATGTTCTCGGTGTTCTTTTTCACGACCTTGTATCTGCAACTGGTGCTTAACTACACGCCAATCAAAACCGGGCTTAGCTTCTTAATAATTCCGGCGGTTATAGGCGTGGTGGCCACTAACGTCCCACGGCTCATTCAAAAAGTCGGCTACAAGCCAATCCTGGTGGTGGCGCCGTTATTCGTGTCGGCCGGCCTGTTCTGGCTATCGCACGTGCCGGTTAACGGTACTTTCTGGGGCAATGTCGCTCCGGGCATGGTGATAATGGGCATTGGTATGGGAGCTACTTTCGTGAGCGTTACCATCGCGGCCACCTCTGGCGTGCCACAGCACTTGTCTGGCTTGGCGTCTGGCGTGCTTAACACTTCGCAGCAAATTGGCGGCGCGCTTGGCCTAGCCGTTCTGACCGGAGTTACTACCTCGGCTACCACTCGCTATATAGCCAACCTACATTTACACGCCGCGCCAACCCGTGAAGCGATTGCCGCGGCCACGGTTCATGGTTTCCATGAGGGTTATCTGATAGCTTCTACCTTTGGTATCTTTGCTTCTTTGATCGCGCTGTTCGTGATTAGGCAGAGCAAAAGCGCTGTTGGCGCCGACGCCAAACCAGCCATCGCGGCAGTCTAGATTAAGCTCTTGCGGACTATGGTATTATCGTAGTAGCCATAAGCTAAATCAAATCCATGAAGATTCCACTCACCGAATATGTAAAAAACTTAAAGCTACGAACGGTAGTTCTGGCCGCCGCCTTTCTTTTAGTTATCGTGGGAGGGGCCATTGTCGTAATAAACAACCACAATAAACCAGCTCCTCACGTCGCGAAGAGTACGGGACCTGGTCGCTTCGCCGGAGTTGATGCTCAAGTAAGACAAAAGCTTGATACCCAAAAAATTTTCCTGGACGCTTACAAGAACAACAACGGCGGACATTACCCAGCGGAATTATCGCCAGATGTTTTAGCTAAGCAGCCGGGCGTGTCGGGCGATATTTCATCTGTTTTTGTGGCACCAGATGGGTATAGGTTTGTATACTCTGCCTTGCCTAAAGGTTGCACGACTGTCGCTAACGATTGCCTGGTCTTCACCCTCAACGCCGTAAATGCCAAGGGCAAGATTGTTTACACTGTTAGCGCTGTTAAAATAACGCCGCCTCCTGCTGGAGCCAAGTTTCCACCTCCAAAGACTTAGGCTCTGAACAGATATTAAAAAGTTTGTGATATTTATCATAAAAATATACAAAGATTATAAACATGAGCAATTTTCTTATTGATAATTATGTGGTAAAGTTCATCAACAGTCAGCTGATA
>CAZQPT010000030.1:0-11133 GCA_964595295.1 uncultured Candidatus Saccharibacteria bacterium
ACCCAGGCGGCCAAAGCAAGATCAACCAGGCTAGTGAACAGATTAAGCACGTTATTGTGATGGCGAACGTTAAAGAACGCGATGGCCGAGATCATCAGTTCGGCACAGATTAGCAGTTGAGCCAATCGTTTACTACGGCGCTCCTGCGCGAGGTAGCCAAGTATCCAAATACAGCCAAAAAATCCGGCTGCCAATATGAAGAAAATCATAGAAACCAAGGTGTTACTGACGCAATCCCCGTCGTGTTGATGACAGGTGGTGACAATCGAATCTATGCCATTTAATATGTTCAAAATACTCAGTGTTACGAACTGTATGAGGGTGGCAATGCCGGTTTCGTATTTTAGCTTCATGCTAATGCTATTATACCTAGAATTACCGAGATTATAAGGTTGCAAAATAAGCGGAATAGTGGTAGTATAAGTGCACTATGCGGTACTTTGTCGGATTCATCATCACTATTGGCCTCATTATCGTCTTGATTTTGATGCTTTTTGGTGGCGGCAGCAAAGATAAGACAAAACTTCCCCAGTCAACCAAGACGCTCGACAGCTACTCCACGACCAACGCCGAAGCTCGGATGACCATTGATGGCCCGGTCAACGCTAACCAAATTCACAAAAAGTTACAGATAAACGTTTCCAAAGACGAAGTGACTTACAAGCAATACACCGGTTACGAAGGCAAGGTAACTAAGCGCAGCAGCTACCAAAATAATCAGAACGCCTACGCTAACTTCTTGCGAGCCTTGGCTGTCGCCGGCTTTACGAGGGGCAGCCTGGATGAACAGCTTAAAGACGAACGCGGACAGTGTCCGCTCGGTAGTCGCTATATTTTCGAGTTCATACAAGACGATAAGCAGATTGAACGCTACTGGGCTACAAGCTGTCATGGTCAAAAATCTTTCCTGGGAGCCTTTGATATTAACGTTCAGCTCTTCGAGGCTCAAGTTCCTGATTTCGACAAGGTTAACAATAACTTCAGCCTTTCGTAAGCCGGCTTAAGCGGACTATACTGGGAGAATGATATCGGCTATCGTTTTTGATTGTTTCGGCGTGCTTATGACCGATGCCTGGCTACCCTTCAAGGCCAGGGTTTTTGGCGATGATCCCGAACTGTCACTGGAGGCGACAAACTTAATGAGACAGTCCGACGCCGGGCTTATTAGCTACGATGACTTTATCCATTCTATTGCCGAACTGGCATCGATGCCGTTTATTGAAACTAAGAAAGCCATAGATGATAACGTCGCTAACGAGGAGTTGTTCGCGTATATTAAGGAGCTCAAAAAGGATTATAAAATCGGCTTGCTCAGTAATGCTTCCGCTAACTGGCTAGCTGATATGTTCAGCCCTGAGCAGCTACAACTTTTTGACGCCGTGGCCTTATCCTACGAAACTGGCCATATCAAACCAGACCAGCGGGCTTACGAGATCGTAGCCGAACGCCTGGGAGTGGACACCAGCGAGTGCGTTTTTGTTGACGACCAGGAGCTGTGTTGCACCGGGGCCCGCGAGGCCGGCATGAAAGCCGTTTGGTACCAAAACGTCGACCAGACCAGAACTGAGCTTAACGTGCTATTAAACACCTAGCAGGCTTATTTAGCTGATCCGGAAAACCAGCTTTTTATCTAGTTGGCAGCGGCGTTTAATCTCCGGTCCGCGCAGGCGCAGGGTAGTTATTAGGGCGGCGTTCGGCACGCTGACCACGATGTCGTTTTCGCGAACCTGGACTGTTGGTTTGATGCCAAATTCATCGAATACGTATTTTTTGACGCTCGAAATTTCCGGTGGCTCGTCAAAATCTTTGTTGCCCAAAATGCTAAAAATCGAATCCATACCCCCATTATACCCGCAGCCCGGCGATTACTTCTTGGTACAATGGGTTCATGCCGGAGTTACCCGAAGTTGAGACTGTTCGAATTGGCCTGAATCGGCTACTGCCACAGCACCAGATTAAATCTGTTAATTTTGACTGGCCAAAGTCGTTCCCCAACGCGCCTGCCGACGTAAATAAGTTTGTCGTTGGCGCGAAAGTTACGGAAGTTAAGCGCCGGGCAAAAGTATTACTCATCGAACTATCCGGTAATTACTCGTTAGTTATTCACTTAAAAATGACAGGTCAATTAGTCTTTCGCAGTCCTAAAGAAGTCTTCGGTGCGGGGCATCCCAACGAGTCTTTGATTGGCGAATTGCCCGATAAATCTACCAGGGTAACCATAGTTTTTACAGATGGCAGCAAGCTGTTTTTTAACGATCAGCGTAAGTTTGGCTGGGTAAGGCTAATACCGACACCAGAGGTTATGAACCTGGATTTCTTTAAAAAGGTAGGTCCCGAACCGCTGAACGTTGAGTTTACCTGGCAGGTTATGCGGCAGCGGATGACGAGGCGTAAAAACTCCAACGTTAAGTCGGTCTTGTTGGATCAGACTGTTCTGGCGGGCGTTGGTAACATCTATGCCGACGAATCACTTTGGGGCGCCAAAATTCATCCGGCCACGCTTGTTAAAGATCTCAAAGACGACCAGTTCCATAAACTGTATGACGAGCTAGTGTTCGTGCTTAGGCTGGCGATAGAAAAAGGTGGCTCAACAGATAGAAACTACGTAGACGCCGAAGGCAAGAGGGGAAGCTATATGGACTTCGCCCGTGTCTTTCGGCGTGAAAATCTAGCCTGTCCGCGATGCGGCACGACCATAGTAAAATCGCGAGTAGCTGGGCGGGGGACCCACACCTGCCCAACCTGCCAGGTTAGTAACGAGTAAGTTGTTTGAGCAGGCGCTGTAGTTCTTTTGAATCGGGTACGCGGTAGCGGGCACTAGTCCGGCCCCGGCCGACTTTGATGGTGTAGGCTTCGGCTGGGGCGACTTCGAACATGTCCTCGTCGGTAAGGTCGTCGCCCATAATAAGCACGAAGTCGTGTGATTTTTTGAGCCAACTGGAAATAGCGTTGCCTTTGCTGATGCGCGGATCTTTGACCTCTATAATTTTGTTACCCTGAAACACCTGAATGCCGTAGGTTTTAACGATTGGTTTAAGAACGCGCTTGATAATAACGGCGTATTTTTGAGCGTAATACGGCGGGGAAGCCCGATAGTGCCAGACGAGTGAATGGGGCTTAATTTCCAGCCGGGCTTTAGGCGTCAGCTCGGTGTATTTACGCAACACGGGAGTTACTACCCGCTTCCACTGGGTCTCGCGTTTGGAAGTAGTTTTCCAGGAGCTGTAGCCAACGCTTCTGATGCTGGCACCATGCTCTGCCACCAGACTTATAGGCAAATGGCCCAGCCAGGTCTCCAAGTCTTCCGGCGTTCTACCGCTAACAACCACCACGTCGTTGCGCGGGTCGGCCTGAAGTTTTTGCAACAGATCCAGCACGCTCTTGGGTGGCCGGGCATTTTTATAATCTTCGCTGAAAGGCACCAGGCTGCCATCGTAATCTAGTAGCAGCAGACGCTTTCTGGCCTCTCGGTAGTCATGTACTAGGCCGTCATGCAGATTACCTTTTAGGGATCTGGTGATATGCGGCGTAACTAAAATTGGCTTTTGAAGGGTTTTTACAAAACCGCTGGCCCAGGTGTGAATAGTGTTATCGGCGGCCACTCGCTTGAGGCGCTTAAGGCGGTAAACAAGCTCGCTCTTGGGCATGCTAATTGCTTGCTGCAGAGCCAAAACAACAGATTCGGGGTTGGCGGGATTGACCAAGATGGCGTCTTGCAATTCTTCGGCCGCGCCGGCGGTTTCGCTCAATATTAAGACGCCATTTTTTTGATTGCTGGCTACGTATTCTTTGGCCACCAGGTTCATGCCATCGCGAAGAGGAGTAATGAAGGCTATGTCGGCCAGCTGGTAGAGGGCGTTAACTTTATCGAAGCCCTGGGGCTCGGTGATCAAATCTATTGGTTGCCAACGTGACGTGCCGTAAGTTTTGTTTATTTTAGCGGCAAGTTTCTCGAGGTCGACCTTGAGGCGGGCGTAGGCCGGGATTTCCATGCGCGAAGCCGCGGCGATCATGACCATAACGATTTTGCCACGCAGTTGGGGGTCACGCTTGAGGAGTTCGCTGTAGGCTTGCAAACGTTCCACGAGTCCTTTGGAAGGCTCCAGGCGATCGACCGCCACGATGATCTTTCGCTTGCCATAACGTTGCTTGTAAAGCTTGGTGGCTTTCTTTACGGCCCCCAGTTTTCCGGCCTGGGCGTACTTTTCGTAATCGATGCCGATAGGGAAGTTGGTTATCTTAACGGGCCGGCCATGGTAGACGACTTGTTCGGGGCCACTATCGCCAATCTTGAGCCGTTCGCAGGTGTCAATAAAGTTTTGGCTGTAAACGGTGGTATGAAAGCCAACTAAGTCGGCGCCGAGAACGCCCTGAAGCAGCTGTCTGGCTTCTTTAATTTTGGACCAGGCCTCAGCTTCTGGAAAGGGAATGTGCGAAAAGAAACCGATGTGCCCGCCAGTTTGTTCGGCTCGCAGAATTGATGGCAATAGCATCAACTGATAATCGTGAACCCAGATTGTGCTGTCCGGTCTGGCCAGGCTTGTCACGGCTTCGCCGAACAGCCTATTAACAGATCTGTAGGCGCGCCACCAGCGCTCCAGATCTTCGGTCGGTTCCACCGGTAAATCATGACAAACCGGCCATAAAATACTGTTACTATAGCCATTATAAAATTCTTGTATCTGCTTACGAGTCAGAAATACCGGCGCGCATTGCTGCTTGGCCAACCTCATTGTAATCTCTTGCTTATCGTCTTCGGTTAGATCCTCGCTGGCAATGCCGGGCCAACCGACCCAGATACTTTTGCCGTCACTAACATAAGATGACAGCCCTGTTGCCAGGCCGCCAATACTAGCAGAGAAGACTAATTCATCATCTTCTTTTTTAACGCTCACAGGCAACCGGTTCGAGACAATAATCACATGCGACATAAGTGTATAGATCAAATCATAGCAGATAAAAGGGGTAACTGACTGTGTCTATTGTTACAATAGCAAGATGATACGTACTCTAAGCGGGGAGAATAGTTTTGGATTGCAGCTGGAACTGCGGGCGATTACTGACGTTTTCGTAGCCGAGCAGGGTGATTTGGCGCTGGAGCGAATTGACGGCCAGGAAGCTAGTTTTGAACGAATCCAGGAAGCCGTAACTAGCCTGCCATTCCTAGCGAGTAAAAAATTGGTGGTGCTGCGGGCACCAAGCGCCAACAAACAGTTTGTCGAAAAGTTCGAGACGGTGCTGGCGGACATTCCGGAAACCACCGACCTGATTATCGTCGAACCAAAGCTCGATAAACGTTTGTCTTATTATAAATTCCTCAAAAAACAGACCGATTTTACGGATTTTCCACCGATGGATTCCAATAGCCTGGCGCGCTGGCTGGTCGACGCGGCTAAGCAGGGCGGGGGTTCAATAAGTATCGGAGACGCGCATTATTTGGTAGAGCGGGTTGGCTTGAGTCAACAATTAGTGTCCACCGACCTCGAAAAGCTACTAATTTATGACCCGCGGGTTACGCGTAAAACCATAGATTTACTCACGGAAGCCACGCCGCAAAGTACTATCTTCCAACTACTGGAATCAGCATTTGCCGGCGACAGCCATGCCGCTCTACGGCTTTATGCCGAGCAACGGGCGCTAAAAGTTGAACCCCAGCAAATAATAGCCATGCTGTCCTGGCAACTGCACGTTCTAGCAATTATCAAAGCGGCTGGCTCCAGAGATGCCGACACTATAGCTAGAGATGCCAAGCTCAACCCCTACGTGGTCCGCAAAAGTCAGGGCATCGCCCGTAAAATCACCATCGCCGAACTCAAAAAGCTAGTTTCCGATCTGTTAAGCATTGATTCCCGCAGTAAACGCACAGCCCTAGACCTAGACGAAGCCCTACAGCATTACCTCCTCAAACTCTCAAGCTAAACTACCTGTTAATTTTATAAATTGCTAGTGCTTGCAGGTGGCTAAACTTACATTATAATGCTCACTAATGAGCGGCGAGACTATAGGTTTAAGCGTGATTGCCCAACAAGAGTCTATGATGATGGACCATGTTGCTTCTTTTGTACCTGCTGAGGGCTTAGAAGTAAGAATGCAAGAACCGGCGCAGCTTGCATTTTTGAGTAGTCCCGCGCACTTACTTAAACGCGATCTGGAGAACGGAGCCGAATATTTGGCTGTATTCGCACATCCGCCTCTACAGGGTGAAAACTTGTTAAGATTTTTGAAAAAAGTAGCACCAGACCCGGACGCCAAACAGGATACTGCTCTCGGTGTGTTTTTCGACTGGGTGCTTCCAGAGAGGCCTGAATATTATCGAGATGGTGGAGGTGAAAGACTGTTAAGGCTCCACCAAGCGCTTGGGAGGCACTGGACAGATTTTGAGCAAAGTAGGCCAGACTTTATATCAGCCCTAATGTCGGGCCGTGAACCAGGACCTTTTATGTATAGACAAAGGCAACAGCAGGTAACACTCTTTACAGAACAAGACTTGCAGAAGCGTTTTAGCGGCAGGGCTCTTGATTTTTCTGTTCTCAAAGCAACATTCGAGGGTGACGATTCCCCAGATCCGACAGAACGAATAGCAAACTACATGCTTGAAAGAGGTAAGATAGGTAGACGGACCTTCCGCGACATTATAAATGGCAAAAGGCAACGTTCCGTACGAGCTATATTTAGCGAGGATAGTAAAGGCTTCACCCAACGTTATCTGGACGAGTTATCTCAAGAACAAAGAGAACGAGGCATCAGTCATCTCATACAAAACGAGTATGTCACGCTTAAAGCTGATGAAGAACGTACTCTTTACGTTGCTAGATCGGCAATACACGGTGTTAGTCAAGATGAACTGCAGACCGCTTATGATACCAGGCAACTTTCAGAGCTAGAGCCCACTATAGGTTCGTTTGGTCCGGAGCCAAACAATTACGTAGTCGATAAAGGTACTCTTTTAACTAGAAAGGGACCCAGGGAAGTCTACTTTACTCATACACTTCGACACGGCGAAAATAGCGTGGCCTTACAACCAGTTTTGCACTGGCGGACGACAGAAATGCCGGACGGTACATCTTGCCGAGAGCTAATAACAGATGACCAATCCGAGGCTAATATTCCCCGCCTGCCAGGAGAGCCAAGAGTAGTAGCTAGTAGACTGGCAGGTTTGCTGGCACTCGCTTACATTTCTCCAGACATCAGAGAAAAGTGGCCGCCAGAGATGGGCTTAAAAGGCAGCCAAAAAAAGCAGGGCTTGGGAGCAGCCCAAGTTACAGTATTAGCGCTAATGCAACGGAACAGTCTTTTAAAAAGCCCCGTTGTCGCCAAGATGGAAGAGTTAAGCAGACAGTAATACGGGCGTAGACAAAAACTCACTTGGAGTTCTAATGTTCTTTAAGCTATTTTTTCTTTGCTGGAGCTTTTTTGGCGGCTGGCTTCTTCTTGGCGACGGCTTTTTTAGGAGCGGCCTTGGCTGGAGCGGCTTTTTTGACTTTAGCGGTTGGCTTAACGCCAGCGGCCTTAGCTTTTGCGGCAGCTTGCTTCTTTAGGCGGGAAGCTTTGTTCTTATGTATAACGCCTTTTTTCGCGGCCTTATCGAGGTTGCTCTGTGCGGCTGAGTGTGTCTTAGCTGAAGGCTTAGAAACGAAGCTCTTTAGAGCGCCACGAAGTGTTCGCCTGGTTTTAGTGTTGCGGATAGCGGCTTTTTTCGCGGTTTTGACGCGCTTTTTTGCTGATTTGATGATTGGCATGTGGTTCCTTTTACGAAAATGCTTAAGCTTTTATTAGTTTCGAATGTAACTGTAACAGATGGCGACCGTAGTTGTAAAGAAGACGCGCGTGAGCTGTGCGAATAATCACGCGGTTCACCCTGTAAAAAGTCAAAATAAAATCGTGGACAAGCCATACCTTTTATGTTAATCTGCTGGATAGAAGTACTACTTAAGCAAAACAAAAAACGGAAAATCAATAACATGGACAGTGCAAAAGCCGAGCTGGCCGATAAAATAAAAGCCTCCAGTAATATCTTGGTAACTGTTAGTCGTAATCCCTCGGCCGACCAATTATCAGCATTGCTTGGTCTGGCTTTGACGCTCAATAAAATGGGCAAGCACGCCGCCGCCGTTTTTAGCGGTCAGGTGCCATCAACCCTTGAGTTTTTGCAGCCGGAAGACACTTTCGAGAAGAACACTGATTCGCTACGAGACTTTATTATCGCTCTCGACAAGTCCAAGGCCGACAAACTCCGATACAAAGTCGAAGACGATGTCGTCCGTATTTTTATTACGCCTTATAAGACCTCGATCAGCGATGCTGACCTGGAATTCAGTCAGGGTGACTTCAACGTCGATGTCGTGGTCGGGATTGGCGTTCGCGAGCAGGAAGACCTAGATGAAGCCATCACTGCTCACGGCCGGATTTTGCACGATGCCACCGTAGCCACTATCAACCTGACGCCGGATAGCGGGTTAGGCAGTATCAACTGGTACGACGAGCACGTCAGCAGCCTTAGCGAACTGGTAACCGAGCTCGTGCAATCGCTTGGTAACGATCTGTTAGACGAGCAGATTTCCACGGCGTTGCTAACCGGTATCGTCGCCGAAACCGATCGTTTTAGTAACGAAAAAACTAGTGCCCAAACCATGAGCCTAAGCGCCGCCTTAATGGCTGCCGGTGCTAATCAGCAATTAGTCGCCACTAAACTCGAAGAGCCTCTGAAGCCTAATAATGACTGGGACGAAGGCGGAGAAAATGGCGGATCACTCCAAGGCAACGGAGATTCGTCAGATAATCCGAAGCCCGATGACGGCACTCTGGAAATTGATCACGTCCACGATGATAAAGATGACCAGCCTGAAGACAGCCAAGATCAGCCGTCGTTTGATTTACCGTCACCTCAGCCAGAAGATCAGCCGGAACAACCGCAAGAGCCACAACAGCGGGAAGAGGCTGAGTTTCCTGGCGTAACCATTGACGAGCAACCACAACTTGAGGCTGTCCCACAGCAGCCAAGCGACGCGCTTTCCCCCGGCCCAAAGCTGATTCTTGACCCGCCATCGCTCGGCGGCACGCTAACAGCCAATAGCGAACCGGAGGGCCTGGACCCATCCGTGGATCCGCTGACATTATCTAGCGAACCTCAACCAACTATACTTAGTCGTGACTCAAAGCAGACCGTGGCACCGGCCGGCATGACACCGCCACCAGACAACTGGACACCACCAGCGCCAGCGGCGCCACTACCGGTGCCAGATCTTCCATCTGCACCAGAACCGCCAGTGGTTCAGGACTTCGATGCCGGCGACAAGACTTTAACCGAGCTCGAGGCGTCCGTTGGTAGTCCGCATCTGTCTTCACCTGATCTGGGTGGCGCCCGTGACGAAGTTAGTCGCGCGCTCTCCGGCGATAGCTCAGCGACCACGGCTCCAGAACCGATCGCCGCTCTAAACGCCCAGCCTTTAGGTGATAGCTTGCACGCTTCAGACGCTCCGGCCCCCGAAAACTCTGACCCGGCGTTTATTGGACCAATGCTCGAAGATATTCTAGGCCCGCAAAAGCCAGCTGATCCACCAGCGCCCGCTCCTCCGGCCCCAGCACCCGCGGCATCACCGGCTCCGGCTCAACCGCCAGCTGATCCACCGGCAGACCAGCCACAGGTGATTGATCCCAATGCTCCACCACCGGTACCACCACCGATTCCGTTCAAATTTGGTTAGTGTACACTAGGGGACATCATGCAAGGCGTTCTATTAGTTGATAAGCCTGCCACTTGGACCAGTTTTGACGTGGTCAACTACGTACGTCGAATAGTGGCTACCGCCGAAGACAAGAAGCCCAAAAACGTTAAAGTTGGCCATACCGGCACGCTTGACCCGTTCGCTACCGGTCTTTTAGTGTTGCTGGTTGGCAAAGAATACACCCGACAGGCCGAATCGTTAACTAAACTCGATAAAACCTACGAAGTTACCATGCGGCTTGGCGAAACCAGTACTACCGGCGACCCGGAAGGCGTGATTACGGCTGCTCCTGGCCCCGCTCCTTCCGAAGAGGCCCTCGGAGAGGCCGTTACTAAGTTTATAGGTCCAATTTCCCAGATACCGCCAGCCTTTTCGGCCATCAAGGTTAACGGCCAGCGGGCCTACAAACTGGCCCGCGAAGGCAAAGAAGTCGTCATTCCGGCCCGGCCAGTAACCATTAACCGCCTGAAAGTCGTAGCTTATAATTACCCGGAGGTTCAACTGCTGGCCGAAGTGTCTTCCGGAACATACATTCGCACCTTGGTAGAGGATATAGCCAAGGCTTTGGGCACAGTTGGCTACGCCACGCGGCTGCGTCGTACCTCCGTTGGCAAGTTTAACCTGACTGATGCCTGCGAGGTCAAAAGCCTGACCGCCGAAATCCTCGAGCAAAAGCTCCTACAAAAAGTTTAGATATTTACCTAACAGCCCTCGGGGAATTACGTTGTATATTTCCCAGGAGTGTCCATATAGTGTCCGTACACTTTTAAAATAGGCTGGCAGAAAACTGTCATCATAAGGGTAGATAGCGCTAGTTTTTGCTAATATTGACATAGTATGTTATAATGTCATTTAACTTAATAACAAGTACGGGTTGATTAACAGTCTCACATCTGTTAAAGTAGCAAGCATATGATTACAACCGAGAAGAAAGCCGCGGCTATCAAAAGCGCGCAAACACACAAGGACGACACCGGTGGCGCTAGCTCCCAGGTCGCTGTCTTGAGCGAACGCATTAAGGAATTAACAGAGCACCTCAAAATCAATAAACACGATTTTATGGCTCGCCGTGGCCTGCTGCAAATGGTCGGCCGACGTCGACGTTTGCTACGCTACATCGCCAAGCGCGATAGCCAGGCGTACCTGGACTTGATCCAAAAGCTCGGCATCCGCCGCTAAGTGCCCAGACTCACGACCTCAGTAAAACGAGGTCCAAAGCTTGTGCACATTAAAGATCTAAGATGTATTCACTCGTCAGAGCAGCAGATATACGCGCCCAATTAAGCACAGGGGACGTGGCTATATTTGAACTCTGCCGAGTGATTCCTAGCAAGGAAGCACCAAGGATCACCGAAAGGAAATACATGGGACAAACAATAAACCCCCTAGGTAAAGATATTATTAAAGT
>CAZQPT010000031.1:0-10743 GCA_964595295.1 uncultured Candidatus Saccharibacteria bacterium
TATTTTCCAGGCGTGAAGCTATCGCTAATATCGAGGTTAGCTTTGCAGGCGCTGCCATTCCAGGTGGCTGGTAAGGCACTGACTAAAATTGGGGCCGTGGCGCCGGTCTTATCGAGCGTTAAATTAACGAAGCCGCTGCATTCCGCCTGTGACATCGCTCTGGATTTGATCTGAATTTCTGATTCGAGATGAATTTTTACGCTCGAAAGCGTAAAACTCACGACGTGAAGCTTGGATTTTGCTTTCCGTGTCGAGGCACTAACCGCTGTCTTATGAGTTGGCGTGGCAGCATGGCTGGCTACCAGCGCGAAAGTCCCGCCGACAGCGACCAAGCAAATTATTAGTGGAGCAATTAAGTGTGAAATACCTCTGTTGTCGATAGTTTTTAGTTTTTTTATTAAATTCATGTTGATACTTTCTTATTAAATTATTCGTTTTTTTCTGGCAATCGCGATAATGGAAACAATCAGGAAAACATTCAGGCCAACGATCACGCCGTATGCTTCGTGTGATCGCTGAAACGGCAGCGGGACGTTCATGCCGTACATGCCAAAGAAAACATTTGGCAAAGCCACCAAAATAGTCGCCAGGGTCAGCAAGGTAATGGTTTTGTTAAGGTTATTACTGCTGATCGCCGTGTAAGCGTCACGAATGTTGCTAATAGAACGTAAGTTGGCCCGAATCGCTTCGATTGACTGTTCGTTATTAAGTAACAGATCTTCTACGATATCCTGGTCTTCTTCGAACAGAGGGATGTAACGGCCAACCAGTAGACGGCGCAGCGTGGCGTTGGTTGGCAATAGTGACGCCAGGAATTCATTTAATTCGTCTTCCAGAATCACGAAATCGATCAAGTCCTGATTGGTAATTCCCTGGTTGCGCAAACGTGTACGAATGGCCTTAATCTTGCGACTGGTCTGACTAATCGAGGTGTCGTATTGCTCGCTTATGTGCGACAAGATGAGCAACATCAGCTTAGCGCGCTGGGTAGTGGCAAACGGTGATTTACTACGGAGTAGCGAGTCGACAGCCGGCAGATGGAACGGCGATACCGTTAACACCACCTCGGCATCAAACATAATAAGTAACGGAGCGGTGTCCATTTCGCCTTCAGCAGTACGGTACGGATAGCGGATGAAGATGTAGCTTTGGTCCTCTTCGCGTTCCAGACGAGGCATTTCGTCTTCGTCCAGGGCATCTTCCAGATAGCCAGGTTCAAGCTTAAAGCGCTTGGTGAGGTCTTCGACCTCAGCTTCGGTAGGAGCTTCGGCATGCACCCAAGTTCCGCGCTGAGGCGTGGTCAGTTCTTGCAAGCTATCGCCACGAAGGCTTTTGTAAAAATATTTAATCATTTAGAGCTGTTCTTATCTGTTTTTTGTGGCAATAACCGGGTTTTTAGGCCCGGCCATAGCCTGGTTTCGTGCGCGCCCACCCGTAGCGGGTGATAGATTCTTTTTTGTTTTTGATCTTTTTGTTTCAAGCGCCGCTACGTTGCGCACGATCTGTACTAATCATAACCAATTTAATGGCCTTGTCAAGGATCTTGAACGATGTATTGTTGATTGTTGCTGAGCGTAGCGATCAACTTGTAATGAGCGCATGGATTAGCGTCCGTGTCGGTACAGGCACCCGTGCCGGTAGCGGGTAGTGGCAGGTAAGCGAATACGCCTGGCTTAGGAGCTGATAAAAGCGTTAGATTAGCAGCTAACGGATCTCGTAACCCGTCAGGGTCCAGCCCGTTCAAATTACCTGACACCCACGCCGGATCGTTAAGATTAGCCAGAGTTGGGTATGACTGGTTTTGCTGATAGTAGGCCGCCATGTATTTACGCAGATCATTTAACTGGGACTTTCGTGTCGCGTCTAACTGGGCTACCGGAAGTTTGGATGAAGCCTGTGATTCAATCTGAAACTGGTACGTAGCGAAGTCTGGCCAGCTTAATTTGGTCTGTGGTTCTTGTGGCAAAGAAGAGCTGCTGTCATAACTATAGTTTGTGGTGGTCGTTTTATTATCTTTAGTTATTTCGAGTTTCATAAGTTGATGTTCGGAGCTGGAAATATACATCTTCATGCTGGCGCCCTTGAGCTTGTCCAAGGAGTTAACAGCGTCTTGAATATCTGTAGCCGCCAGGCCCGCGCTTAAAGCCGCGCTCTGATTTACGATTTTTAAATATCCAATATCGGGCTTAACCGTGAACACCAGAACGCCAGCATCGTTTATTTTTGTTTTGGTAACTTTATCTGGACTGTAGTTATATACTTTGTGCTGAATCATGTACAGAACCTGCTGCTTGCGTGGCTTGGGACTAATATTCGCGAACGCTACCGGACCATAGGCCTGACTACGAGGATCAGCAACTCGCGAAACAGGCGTTGGAATGCCAGACGGCAAAGCGCCATTAACCCGCAGGCCTACCCAGGCGTCTTTTACGACCGACGACAGCGCTGGCGTGACCGTTTTTGGCAACGTTCGATAGCTTATATAAGTATTCTTGACGGTTCCATAAGCCGCGACAATGTAGCTACTGCCGCTCAGCTTGATCGTGGCGTCGGAGCTAACTATTGGGCTGGTTGGCGTACTAAAATCGTAACTTACCTTGCTACTGAGACCGTCAGTGCTAGTTGCCGCCTGCATTTTGGTAGTCGATAGACTAGCCAGTAAAGCGTCCTTAAACGCGGCTTCGGGCGTGTTTTGATTGGCTTTATAGTTTAGGAACGCGTATATACCCGATGCCGAGATCATAACGACTAGTACTATCAATATTATTTTCGCGACGCCTCGCGAAATACGTGGCTTATTGAACTTAAATCGCTTGATGAGTTTTGGTAACCGTCTGGGTTTTTTAACTGGGCTGGGTGGAGCGAATCTTTCTTCTTCGGGTTGAGCTGATGGCATGGGTGTAGGGGGTGGGGATGGCCGTGAAATTGGTTGTTGCGGGGCAGCAGGCTGAATGGCTTCGAACGGCTCAATCGTTCTTTTGTTGCCAAGATAGTCGGGCCTTGGCATAGGGCGAGACGTCATGCCATCGACAGATAGTCTGCGACGTGGATAAGGCTGTCGACCAGACTCTGGTCGTGATGATGGCTCCTCTGGAGGCATAGGATATATGTTACCGTTTATGCTTGTTTATATTCAGTATACACGCTGGTATCGTCATCCTGAACTAGTTCTTGGGGCTATTTTTTACCTCAGCCATGCGCGGCAAAACATATATCACTAAAATCAGCGCGAACAACACCGCGAAACCGCACATTATACTGGGAATACCGGCCCGGCTGGACGGCGAAACGGTATTAGACAACGCGGTCGGAACCAAAAAAACCAGATAGCCAACAATGAGCGCTCTAACTGCTTCCAGGCTAGCGTGTTTTGGTCTACCCTGTTTCATGAATCGATTGGCCCAATGCGCGCCAATAATAATTCCTGTTAGCAACCACCCGTAATAATAAAGACCGTAAACGACTGCTGGCCGGGTACCAATCTGAAAAATAACATAATTACCAGTACACTTGTCACCAATGAAAGCAGTGGGATAGGTCAGGAAGAAAATTATAAAACAGGTCATCATACCGTAGGCGGCACCAACCATTCGGCGAGCTTTTTTGCCCGACAATCTATACAAAATATGCAGTCCTAGCGGTGGCAACGTCGTAATTGCCGCGAATCCGATTCGTGACCACTGCTCCGCGTGAAGACCAAAGCCAGTACATACGAAGTACTCCGCCACCTGAAAAATGCCCAACATAATAACGGTAATAGCGATCAAGCGAACCAATACGGTCATCTTGTAGCGCCAAAGAGTATATATGGCCAGCACGAACTCAATAATTAAGGTAGCCACCATCACCGGAGGCGAAAAACAGTTAAATCTGACACCTTTTTGCTTTTTGCTCATGCTACAATCTTTAGAAATTCGGCTTCGGTGAGTTGTTTAGTGCCGAGTTTGGCTGCTTTTGCTAGCTTTGCGGCACCAACGTTAGCCCCTACGACTAAATAATTCGTATCTTTGCCTATTGAGCTCTGAAACGTACCACCCAGAGCCCTAATTCGTTCACCTGCCTGATCACGGCCCATGCTTTCCAGACTACCGGTAACTACGAATTTTTGACCGCTTAACTTGCCCCCGACTTGTTTTACGGGCATAGGCTCCACGTCGTGTTTTATAAACTTCTGGAGCAGCTCCTGGTTGAGCGGTTCACTGAACCACTCAACTACAGACTCGGCAACCACTTCGCCAATACCTTCAATTTCGGACAGTTCGTCAATCGTGGCTGATGCAATGGCTTCCATGGTACGAAAATGATTGGCCAGATCAACAGCCGTCTGGGTTCCAACCTGACGGATACCAAGTCCGTAAACAAAGCGACCAAGCGGCGGCTGTTTTTTGGACTGAATAGCCGCTATGAGCTTATTGGCCGATATTTCCGCGAAGCGATCGAGCCTGAGCAGATCATCGGCAGTTAAACTATATATATCGGCCGGATCGTTAATCAGGTCAGCGTTAATTAAGGCGATGACGTTTTTTTCGCCGAGTCCTTCAATATCCAGAGCTCCTTTACTGGCAAAGTGTTCTATTCGCTTCCAGGAGCGCGATGGACAGCCCTCGTTCGGACAGCGCCAGACCGCGTCTTCGGTTTTATACTTAACAAGTTTAGTATTGCAATCGGGGCAATGGGTTGGCATTTGAAATGGTTTTTCCGAGCCATCGCGTAGCTTAACCAACGGCTCGATAACTTCAGGAATAATATCCCCGGCTTTATGAACTATAACCGTGTCGCCAACCCTTATATCCTTGCGCTTGACTTCGCTTTCGTTGTGAAGCGTGGCCATTTGGACGGTACTGCCGGCAATAACCACCGGTTCAAGCATGGCTACGGGCGTGGCGGCACCGGTGCGACCAATTGACACGAAAATGTCTTTAACTCTGGTTGTTGCCTGCTCGGCGGCGTACTTAATCGCTATGGCGCCCCGGGGAGCTTTACCAACGACCCCCAAGCGGCTATATAATTGCCGGTCGTTAATTTTAACGACTAGTCCGTCGGTATTAAACGGCAACTCCTGGCGCTTTACTTCCCACTGGTCGGCGAATTTGACCAGTGCTTTTACGTCGGGTAGGACACGGGCGTCTTTGTTGGCCAGGAAACCAAGTGATCGCATAGTTTTATAGGCGTACTCATAGGTTGGGATATCGTCCGGATTGTCACGTTGTAAATCGTAAGCCCTAAAGTGAAGTGGTCGGCCTGCGACCAAACCCGGATCAAGCTGACGAATAGTACCGGCCGCCGTGTTACGTGGATTAGCGAAAAGCGGCTTGCCGGCGGCCGCCCGCGCCTCGTTAAGCTTGGCAAAATCTGACTTGTACATAACAATTTCACCTCTGATCTCCGTCCTGCCCCGCAAAAAATTTTCCAGGCCTTTGCTGGATCTTAGCTTGAGTGGCAACGAATCAATCGTTCTAATATTGGCAGTCACGTCTTCGCCGATAAAGCCATCGCCTCTGGTTATGCCTCTAACGAGTAGTCCGTCCTGGTATATTAAGGCGCAGGCCAAGCCGTCCATTTTAATATCGGCGAAGTATTCCAGCTTAGCAGTCTGAGGCAGTAGCTTAATAACGCGGTCACGCCAGGCGATAATTTCTGGTTCGTCAAAAACATCGTTCAGGCTCATCATTCTGGTACTATGTTCGACTTGCTTAAACCCGGAAAGTGGCGCTCCAGCAACCCGTTGTGACGGAGAATCAGGTGTTATTAATTCCGGATATTCAGTTTCCAGGGTCGTTAGTTCGTGTTTTAAACTGTCGGCGGCAGCCTCGCTCATTATTGACTCGTCGAGCACGTGATAGTGGTAGCGATAGTCGTTAATTAAGTCTCGTAATTTTATGATCCGGTCGTTAGCCTGCTGTTTATTCATTAAGCAGTTCCCGATAAAATGTGTAAAGATAGGCATGAATCGCTACCAGCGAAAACATTGTTAATATAAAGAAAACCCACTGCGCCAGAGAAGTAAGTAAGATAATAATTGGCACCATGATCAGCGCGGCGACAACCAAGAGTATTATCGGTAGACATATTATTTTACGCAAAGCCGTCCAGCGGCGATTTCGTAACAAATTGCGGGCAGAGCGCAGGGCTTTGATAGGTGTCATATCTGGTAAAGTTACAATGTATAACGCGAATACCGACGAGCTAATCATATACAAGCTAAGCAGGCATAACCCGCCAAATATTAATGCCCAGACAATTTTTTCGATAAGATGCACGGCGATGCCATTACTAAGAATAGTGCCGTATAACGCCGCCCCGATTACCATCGGAATAAGCTGCAGACCAATTACCACTAAGACGAGTATGAACGGTATTAACGGATACATCCCCTTGTAATAAGCATCCCTTACGCGAAGCTTGTTACCCAACATCACTTGTCGTAAGGCCCAAATAATCGCCAGGCTTGTTATGAGCGTGATAAACAGCTGATAAGCACCGGCCGTCTGGCTTGAACCATTACCCGACGAACTCACCAACACGGCGAAAATACTCAGACTGGAAACTAGCGCTCCAAAGTGTCCCGTAACAACATCGTTAAGCTGGTTTTTTAGCTCTCCGACATTGGTGCCACTAGCCAACCCCTGGACAAGTATAAGGCTAAGCAGGCCGTAAATTAAGGTAATGATGATAAACAATCGCTTATGCTGCCACAACATTAAAGCCGCGGTTTTAGTCAGCTTCCAAACTGATGGTAGCTTAACTTGAGGTTGCTTAACTACGTCCTTGCCAGTCGCTGGTTTCTTAGCTTTAGACTTTGTTTTTGGTGAGGTAGTTTTTTTGGCCATGATCTTTAAGCGTGAGTGCCCATGTTACGCAGTCGGGCTATTCGTTCTTGTATCGGCGGGTGGGTGCTGAACAAACCAGCCAAACTGCTACCTTTTAACGGGTTAACGAAAAATAGATGGGCCGTGGAACTATTCTGGTGACGGGCAACGGTGCTGGTTTGGCTAATTTTTTCGAGGGCGCTGGCTAGGGCCTCGGGGTAACGGGTGGTTAGGGCACCGGTAGCGTCAGCCAGATATTCACGCTGTCGTGATATCGCTAACTGAATCATCGTAGCCACCAGGGGTGCCAAAATGGCCGCCACAATGCCAAGTATTAGAGTTAATTGATTAGTTTCACGGTCGTCATCACGGAACCAGGTCAGACGCAGCATAATATCCGCGATGAATGAGATAACAGCCGTTAAAGCGAAAGCTACCATGCTAACTCGGATATCGTAATTCTTGACATGCCCCATTTCGTGAGCCATAACGCCTTCTAGCTCACTGTCGTCAAGTAGCTGAAGAATACCAGTAGTAGCGCAAACAGCTGAGTGTTTTGGGTCACGGCCAGTCGCGAAAGCGTTCGGGGCCGGGTCGTCCATAACGTAGACCTTGGGCATGGGCGTACCGTTGGTAATACTCAAATTTTCGACGACGCGCCACAGGCGAGGATTGTCACCTTTCTGGATTTCTTTGGCTCCGTTGAGCGCCAAAGCCATTTTAGAACCGGCGTAATAAGTAATTAGCACGTAGATAGCCGCGCCTATTAAGCCACCGTAAAATACGCCAGTACTTCCACCGGCATAGACCTTATCGAATATCCAGACAAGGCCCGATATAAATGCCAGAAAGAAAGTCATAATAATGACGGTTTTGCGTTTATTAGCGGCAATGTTGCTGTACATGCGAACCCCTGATTAGCTTAGTTAGAATTGTACGTCAACGGGATTCTGGACAGCGGCGGTGCCAGCCGCGTCGAGTTCAAAAAACTCTTTATCTTTGTTAAAACCAAGCAAGCCGGCAAAAATGTTAGTCGGGAATACCGTGCGCTTGGTATTAAAGTCGCGGACCACGCCATTATAAAAACGACGTGACGCTTGGATTTTGTCTTCGGTATCGGTAATTTCCGCTTGCAGTTGCTGAAAGTTTTCTGATGCCTTAAGGTCTGGGTAAGCCTCGGCCACCGCGAACAGACTTTTCATTGTTTTCTGAAAGTCTCCTTCTGCCTTAGCTGTTTCGGCAACGCCTTGGGCATTCAGAGCGTTGGCACGAGCCTCTGTGACTTTTTCGAAAACACCGGACTCATGTTTGGCGTAACCCTTAACCGTGTTGACAAGATTTGGGATAAGGTCGTAGCGACGCTTTAGCTGAACGGTGATGTCGCTCCAGGCCTCGGTGGCTTGCTGATTGAGCCGAACCAGCCCGTTGTACATAGCCGCGCCAACAATGATAATAAGGACCAAGACAATAATAACGATAATAGCGACAGACATTTGAGGTTTCTCCTTATATTATTACCCTTTAAGTATACCACCGATAGGCTCAGCCGTGTATCATATAAAGAACCCATGAAAACCCAAAAACGGCACCATAACTTAAGGCTATCTCATCTGTTAGTCGCGCTTGTGCTTTTGTTTAGCTACGGCTCATGGGCGCTACTGCGTCCGCTGCCGGCACTTAACCCTATTCCTAGGTCTAAAGTCGTTAGCGTGGATTCCGCGCCAGCCACGCTGGCCTGGCCGGTTGCCGGACAGTCGGCGGTCAGTATTCTTGACACGGATATTATGGAATCTTACGGCAAATCCACCCCCGTGCCGATTGCCAGCACCGCTAAGGTGATTACGTCGCTGGTCGTTCTTCAGAAAAAACCTCTCAAGCAGGACGGACAAGGACCGGTCGTAACGTTATCTGACGCTGACGTCGCGCTTTATCATAATTATTTGGCGGTCGACGGCTCACTGGTGCCAGTCGTCGCGGGCGAGCAAATCAACGAATATCAGATGCTCCAAGCCATAATGTTGCCGTCGGCTAATAATATAGCTGATTCAATGGCTATTTGGGCCTATGGCTCACTACCAGCCTACGCGACGGCGGCCAACACCTACCTGGCGGCCCACGGTCTTAAAAACACTCATGTCGGCAGCGATGCCAGTGGCTTGTCTCCCACGACTACCAGCACTGCCGCCGATTTGGTCAAATTAGGCAAATTAGCCATGAAAAACCCAGTATTGGCCGAGATTGTTGGCCAAAGTTTGGCGACCGGCATACCACTTGTTCCATCAGTTAAAAACGTTAATACCCTACTGGGTAACAGTAATATCATAGGTATAAAAACTGGCAATACCAGCGAAGCCGGTGGCGTATTTATTTCCGCCTCAAAGGTTGTCGTAAATAATAAGCCAGTGACGATTGTTACGGCCGTGGCGGGATCGCCAACTTTATTTACGGCTCTCAAGGATAGCTTGGCTCTGGTTAAGAGCGCGCAGGCTAACTTCGCTACTGTCCAGCTGGTTAAGGCCGGCGATATACTGGGTAGATATCAGTTATATCAAGGTAGTAGCGTAGCGGCAATCGCCGGGGAAGATTTAAAGTTTACTACCTGGAAAGGATCTCCAGTCAGCGCTCAAATGACCTTACGATCTGTTGATCCTAAAAATCTCAACGCTTCCGGCAAAGCAGTTGGAAACGTTACTATTCCCAAATCAGTCTTTACGGACCAAAAATCCATAGACGTTAACCTAAACGCGGTCCCTGCCGAGCCATCTACTCTTTGGCGGTTATCGCGCCCTTTCAACTAGATGTTACGGGGTGATTTTCTTTCTTGCCTAGCTAAATCACGGCGCACTTTTCGTGGTAGCGAAAAGTAATTACCAACAGCTGGGTCCATTGCGGTCTGTTTACTAGCTTCTCTAAGTGCCGGTAAATGCAAAGCACACGCATAAGCGCCAAATTCTTGGTTAGAGCGGCTATTGTGTAGCACTCCCTGTTGCATGCGTTCAACTTGAGCCCGGCTAATTCCTGCACGTGCATATTCGGCATCCAAAATAGCCATATCAGGAGCTTCGGCGTCATCCTTGAGTGCCAATAAATGATCACGCCCATCAAGCGGCACTTCTTCGGTGGCTTTCTTTGCTACGATTAATCCGCTAGTGTGATCGTGCTCATTCAAAAAGGTAAACGTTGCGAATGCCGCAATAGTTCTTAATTGGTCAGCCGCAGTTTTATTAGCTACGTCCCTCACAACGTCTTCATTGCCCATAACTGCCATAGGCGAGAGCTGATTCATTTCTTCCCTTCTTCTATGAAAACGGCCGACTGTGGTACCATAATCTTCGAGAAAAACTGTAGCACTAGCATAAGGGCGCTTTACCGTGCCTGCCATAGCGAACGCGTAAGCAATGTTTTCTTCGTCTGTAATGTAAGCAGCGCCGACAGCTACAGGATCTAAGCCGCTTAGGTTGAGTACGGACAGAGCTAGATATTTTTCCGACGACACGAAAGGCTCGCTTAGGGCTTCCGCGGCCTGCCGATTCTCAATATGTTCAAAAATAGGTAATACTTCTCTTGTCATAATTGTTTATTGTATGGTTTGGCAGAAATAATGCAAGCAGTAGGGATTTGACTAGTTAGGGACGCGGCCTGCGGCCTTTTCCACTCAGCCATGCTCGGAGTAAACTCCTGCGCGTGGCTTCGTTGCACCGAACCCCGCGCTCGCTGTGCTCGCTCTTCGGGGGCTCGGTCCGCGCACCAAAGCAAAAGACCCCATTTCTGGAGTCTTTTGCTTTGGTGGGTGATGAGGGACTCGAACCCCCGACCCTCTCGGTGTAAACGAGATGCTCTAGCCAACTGAGCTAATCACCCTTAAAGTTCTACCGCTACTGGTGCGGACGAGAGGACTTGAACCTCCACAGGATTGCTCCCACTACCACCTCAA
>CAZQPT010000032.1:0-4380 GCA_964595295.1 uncultured Candidatus Saccharibacteria bacterium
GATTGTAAATTTGTGTTTAAGAAGAATTCGAATAAGAGAGTTAGCACGCCACGAAGACGGTAACATCGCTGGTCAGTGTAAATATAATGGACATTTTTGCCGTCTCCTGGTTATCTTTTCCGGTTGCCCAGAGAAGTTGCTAATTGATAGGTACCATAGTATACTAAAATGTTGGTTCATGCAAATATAATAAGCAATAAACTCCTATACAATGGAAAATTCACCGCTCAATATTGATACTAATCTGGATACTGATTCCGAAAAAAAGGAATCAAAGTCTAAAAAGAAGAAAGCCGGTGAACTCGGCGCCTTTGCCGTGGAGCCGAAACACTATAAAGAAAAGCCTGCAAAATCTGTTTTTGAATCAGTTGTCGAGCCAGAAACCACGGCTCCGCTGGAACACCTAGCCGAGACAGAAAAGCAGTTCGCGGAACGAGAGTTTACCAAAGCGGAACAAGCGGCCGATCTTGAACCTATTGAAGCTGTCGAGCGATTTAGAAACCGCATTATTATCGAAGGTCAGGATTCAGATACCGCCCTAACAGAAACGCTTGCCGAACTTCAGGATCTACCGGACCTCGACAATAACACCGCCGAAACCGTTGCGTATGAGACCGTGGCTGAACTGCCCGTTGAATCCGATGACGTTCCGCACGAATTCAGCGAAGAAACCATATTGCTCAACGAAGACCTAGCTGTAACTATCGATGACGATCCAGTTGCCCCACCGGCTTCTGTTGCTACTTCAGGCGGAGGTGCCGGCAAGCCGCCGCCACACGGCCCTTCCGGACCTTTTGGGCCTGGCTCATTTGGTAGTACGGCAGGTGGTAGCCCGGGGGCTAGCTTTAACATCGCGCCTGTAGCCCCAACTCACACCGTTGAATATCGCCGAGGTAGCCCGGTAGGTCCAGCGTTGGTTGGAGGGGTGGTAGGTTATTTAGTTGGTCGCCGCCGAGGTCGTATCAAAACGGAAAAACGCTTACTTCCTGTTCAGAAAAAACTTCAGAAAGAAGTCGTGGCCTTGCAATCGCAGTTACAACAAAAAGAGGCTAGGGTACGCGCTATCGCAGCCACTAAAGTCCAGGAAAACCTAAAGCCTTTGGTAGAAAGGGCACCGGTGCCAGCCGCCGTAAATTACGTGGATCGAGTATTAGCCAAGGTTCCTGAACGTTCAACTTCGGCCGTCAGAACGCTCGCGCCAGAGGCCCATCAGCTTCATGGTAAAAGCCACGCGCCGGAGCAAATTGGCCACGTTTTAGTCGGAGCTGAATCGTTTGGGCAACTGCTCAAAGGACCTGAGCCTGTTCAGCGAGCGAAGTCATTTGAAAAACCACAAGAATCACTGCCCGGTGTCGAAAAAAATATAGACACGCTTAATCGTGTAGATCTATTAAAACTCAGCGAACGAATTATTATTGATGGCGCCAGTTTGCGACAGATTTATGAAACCCGTCTGGTTGGCGAAAAGGGGTTACGCCGTCTCGTTAAAGAACATCTTAAGGGCGGTGACGTTAAGAAAGCTTTGCGTCGGGAAATCGTCGAACGCGAAATAGACTTTGAGCGCGATCCGGGGTTGCGCGATCAGCCTTTGCAATCAGCGGCAACGCAAAAAGGCGGTGGTCGGGCGGCTACGCTCAATGACCTGCTACAAAATGCCGAACTGGCAGTCGGTGAAGATCAGGAAGAGGTAGCTTTTCTAAAAGCCCGCTCCGCCTACGAAGAGTTTGAACGTGATCAACAATCAAGCAAGCAGAAAATTATGGACATCTCGTTTATTACGGTCATTGTCTTTTTGTTTGGTTTGGTAATATTTCTTATTATAAGTCACTAGTAACCGGTATACTTGATACATATGGAAAAAGTAATTCTTTACTACAAATTTACCAATATTGCCGACCCGGAAGCGGTTCGACTGTGGCAAAGAGCACTCTGCGATAAGCTTAATCTAAAAGGTCGAATTTTGATCGCGACCCACGGAATTAATGGCACGCTAGGCGGCGATATTAAGGACTTAAAAGCCTATGTCAAAGAAACTAAGAGCTACTTCAAGGGCACAACTTTTAAATGGAGCAATGGTAGTCGTGACAACTTCCCGAAACTTGTCGTCAAAGTTCGAGACGAAATTGTTACTTTTGGGGTGGCCGATCAGATCCAAGTCGACGAAAAAGGCGTGGTTGGTGGCGGAAAACACTTAAAACCGAAACAAGTCCATGATCTGGTTGCCGAGCGTGGCAACGAGGTAGTATTTTTTGATGGCCGAAACGCCTACGAAGCGGCGGTCGGCAAGTTTAAGGGCGCTGTCGTGGCCGATGTCCAAAACACCCGCGATTTTGCCAAAGAACTCCAAGACCCCAAGTACAACGATATCAAAGACAAGCCGGTCGTAACTTACTGTACCGGCGGTATTCGTTGCGAAGTCCTGAGCATGCTCATGAAAAAGAACGGCTTCCAAGAGGTTTACCAGATAGACGGCGGCATTGCCAAGTACGGCCAGGAATACAAAGACGATGGCTTATGGGAAGGTTCGCTGTACGTATTCGATGATCGCATGGGCACGAAGTTTTCGGACAAAGCTAGAGATATTGGCATTTGCGTACATTGCGAGTCTACGACGAGTAATTTTGAAAACTGCGCCGACAAAGCCTGCAACAAACTAATTATTATTTGTGAAAATTGCCTTCCTCAAAAAACCCTTTGCCCTGATTGCGTATCAGGCCAGTCGGTATTTGTTAGCTAAACTCGAGTATTTCGCTAAACTGCCTAGTTCGCTCCTCGACGAACAGCCCTTCGAGCCTAGTAGTGATGGCGTTTAATTTATCTTTTTCTCGGTCGTCAATTGATAGCAGGCATTCGGTTCGATAGTACCTGGCAAAACAGGCTTCGGTAACGATAGTGTCGAAGGGTGTGGCGTCACTGACTTGCGTGTCTTTAAGGTCAAACGTTACCTCGTCATATATATCTGTGAATACTTTTATACGGTGGCTGGCTCGCACCTGAGCATCGAGTAATGACTGGTCGGCCGGCGTACCTTTCGCTATAAGTTTACGATATTTCGTGTCGTTGTCGCGGGTGGCGTTATAGCCCAGAAACAGACCTGTTACGTATTTGCCCAACGGACCCCTGGCGTCTATTCCTGGATAGGTCGCTTCGAGGCCTAACGAGGCCCACCTTGACGTGGGAAATTGTTCGCCAACAATACTGTCAAATATCTTTTTGTTGCTCATAATTTCTCAGTTATGTAAAAACTATACTATTAGTGAGCTAAAATAGAAAGGTGAATAGTTTACTGGAGTCAAAGTTAGCCGAGCTACCTAAAGAGCCGGGCGTTTATTTTCATAAGGACGCCAAAGGCGAGATTATTTATGTTGGCAAAGCGGCGGTGCTTCGTAACAGGGTGCGTCAATATTTTCAGAAATCCCGGACCCGTGATCCCAAAACCGAGGCCCTAATCGCCGAAATTGTCGACCTTGATTGGATGGTCGTAGACAGTGAACTGGAAGCCTTGTTTTTAGAAGCCGAAATGATTCGACGTTACATGCCGCGCTACAATATTTTGTTACGCGACGACAAAGCCCTAAGCTATATCAGGATTGATTATGATAGTGATTATCCGACGGTTACGACTAGTCGTCGGCCATTGGATGACGGTGCCCGCTATTACGGCCCGTATTTTAGTACTCACGCCGTGCGACAATCACTTAAGTTGCTACGCCGGGCTTTTCCTTATGCCACAAAACGTATGATCGGCCAGAAACGAGCTACGCTTCATTATCACTTGGGTCTTGATCCGGGCTTAGAAGAAGGCAAAACCAGCCTGGAAGCTTATAGGGCTAATCTGCGTAAGCTAATAGCCATTATTCAGGGCCGGCGTAAGACCATCGAGCGGGAGATTGAAGCCGATATGAAGCGGGCCGCCAAGGCTCAGGATTTTGAAGCGGCATCACAATTCCGCAATCAGTTATTCGCGCTCAGAGGCCTTAATAAGCAAGTTATTTTTAGCGACAAAGAGTTCATGGATATCAGCAAAGATCATGCTCTTAACGAGCTGGTATCCATGCTCTCCATGGATAAGTATCCGCAACGAATAGAGGGCTACGATATAAGTCATATGTCTGGCACTGACGTCGTGGCCAGTATGGTGGTCTTTACCAACGGCGTTAGCAACAAGGCGGAATACCGCAAGTTTAAAACCAAAATCGACCACAACAACGATTTTTATAATATGAACGAAACGCTCAAGCGTCGTTTGAGCGAAAAAAACCGCAAAGCCTGGGGTTTGCCAAACCTGGTGTTAATAGATGGCGGCAAAGGTCAACTTGACGCCGCCCTACAAGCTCGTGATGAAAGCGGCTGTACTAATATACCGTTCATCGGCCTGGC
>CAZQPT010000032.1:4480-10641 GCA_964595295.1 uncultured Candidatus Saccharibacteria bacterium
TACTAGCGCAGCGGCTTAAAGACATTAAACCCGAGCTTGAATTACTGGATTTAGCGCCACACCTCAGTCGCCTAAGAATGATCAAGCAGGCCCAGGAATTGGTAGCTTTACAGAAAGCTATAGATATTACAGTGGCCAGCCTTAAAGAATCAACCAAGGCCGCTAAGTTAAAATCCTACGCCTATGAATACGAGTTGGAGGCCGAAATAGCCCGCGGTTTCCGCTCCCGCGGTGCCACTGGTCACGCTTTTGAGCCGATTGTCGCCAGCGGTGCCGCGGCCTGTACGCTTCACAACGTAGCCAATAATGGCGTGCTTTCCGCCGATGATCTGGTAGTTATCGATATTGGTGCCGAAGTCGAACATTACGCGGCCGATATTACCAGAACAATTAGCGTTGGCGGCTCGCCATCCAGGCGGCAGCAAGTAGTTTACGCCGCTGTTTTAGAAGTCCAGGATTATGCCTTAGGCCTGTTACGCCCAGGTATCATGCTAAAAGAATACGAGCAACAAATCGAACAGTTCATGGGTGAAAAGTTGCGTGAACTTGGCCTGATCAAGACTATTAACCATGAGCAGGTTAGAACTTTCTATCCGCATTCTACCTCTCACTTTCTGGGCTTAAACGTTCATGACGTCGGTCACTACGACCGCCCGCTCGAACCAGGAGTAGTTATAACCGTCGAGCCTGGTATTTATATCCCAGCCGAAGGAATTGGCATTCGCGTCGAAGATGACGTATTGATTACCGAAACCGGGATTAAAATATTGACGGATAAGTTGTCCCGGGACTTACGGTAATCTACAATACGCTTATGGATAAATTCATGAACAAGCCTTACTATAGATTTTTGACCCGCTGGCTGGTTTGTAGTCTTGGACTTTGGATCGCCGCCAGCTTTTTAAGTAACAATATATCCTACGGCAACAGACTTGGGGTTATAGTGATTTCCGGATTGGTTCTGGCTATAATTAACGTCGTGCTTAAACCAATTATCGTTATATTTTCCCTGCCGGCAATCGTATTATCGCTAGGTTTGTTCATGATCGTAATTAATGGTCTGACCGTTTTTATCGCCAGCAAGTTGTATACCCCGCTACATATAACCGATTTTTGGGCGGCTGTCTTCGCTGGCATGATGATTGGCGTCGTCAATTACCTGATTAGCGCCATCTTAAAAGAGCTGTAAATTGACAAGAGGTAACCGAATACGGGACAATAGACACTAATGAGTATTTATAACTACCTTACGATTGGTTCGACGCTATTAATGATACTACTAATTTTGGTCCAGACCCGTGGTGCCAGCCTGGGTGCTGGTCTTGGCGGTGGTGGGGAAGTTAATACCACGAGACGTGGTACCGATAAAACAATTTTTCAATTGACGATCATCACCGCTATGGTATTTAGCCTTTCGCTAATACTAGGCGTCGTAGTCAAATAACAAGTAGGTATAGTCCATGCAAACGCGACGCATTCGTCTGCGCTTCCGGCGCCAGTTGCGCAAGGGTCAGAAGCAAGTTGAAGACATTAGCTCGCAAGCCGAGCAAAATATCGAACAACACCTGTTTAAGCGCTTTGATAGATTAAATGAAGTTCGTCGTTTTGTAATTGGCTGGACTCTGCTGCTAGTTATGCTCATCGGCGGCTTGTTGGCTCAGAACGTGGCGCTGAGCAATTATTATCAAACGGTTCGGACTGTTCCGGGCGGTATTTATACGGAGGGTGTCCTGGGAACATTCACGAATGCCAGCCCGCTGTACGCTACCAGTAACGCCGATGCCAGTGTTTCCAGATTACTATTCTCCGGATTATTACGTTACGACGATCACGGGGGGTTAACCGGTGATTTGGCTAGCGGCTACACGGTTGACGAAAAAGGCATTACCTATACGGTTCATCTTAAGCCACATCTAATCTGGCATGACGGTAGGCCATTAACGAGCTCAGACGTGTTATTTACTTATAAAACTATTCAAAACCCGGATGCCCAGTCGCCGCTGCAGAGTAGCTGGCGAGATATAGCCGTTACCGCGCCTGATTCCCGAACCGTAGTCTTCACTCTCGCCAGCCCATTGGCGTCTTTCGCCTATAACTTAACGAATGGAATAGTGCCTGAGCATATACTTGGCAAAGTCCCGACCGCGGATTTACGATCAACCGATTTTAATACTGCCCGTCCGGTAGGCTCCGGACCGTTCACGTGGCATGCCCTAGAAGTTACCGGTGACCAGCGTGAAACCGCTCAGGAACAGATCGCCTTACTTCCATTTAATAATTACAACGGCGGCTCGCCCAAACTGCAAGAGATGATCATTCACGTATACGCGTCCAGGGCCCAGCTGACCAAAGCGTTTAGAGATAAACAGTTAACTGCCGCGGTCGGCTTGACTAGAGTACCACGGGAGCTTGCCTCAATTAAGTCTCTCCAGGAGCACAGCTTAACGCTCAAGGCGGCTAATATGGTTTTCTTTAAGACCAGCAGTGGTGTTTTGGCTGATCAAAAAGTTCGAAAAGCCCTAGTGCAAGCCGCTGACGTGCCGAGTATAGTCAAGACTTTGGATTATTCTGCCCGAGTCGTTCGCGAACCGTTCCTGGTTGGCCAGCTTGGTTATGACCAAACCCTGGCGCAATCAAGCTTTGATATGAAGACAGCCAAGGCAAGCTTGGACAGTTCAGGCTGGCTGGCGGTTAAAAAAGACGGTGTTCGCTACAAAGACGGTAAGCCGCTAACTTTTACCCTGAGTGCCGCCAATACCCCGGAGTACAAAATGGTTACCGAAAAATTGAAGCGTAACTGGCAAGAGCTTGGAGTTAAGCTAAATGTTCAACTGCAAAACCCAACTGATTTTCAGAGCGCGCTAACATATCATACCTATGACGCTGTCCTATACGGCATATCAATTGGCCCTGATCCTGACGTATTTGTATACTGGGATAGTTCTCAGGCTGATGTGCGTTCAAACAATCGCTTAAATTTGTCAGAGTATAAAAACCCGGCGGCTGACTCGGCTCTTGAGTCCGGCCGTACTCGACTCGATCCCACCCTTCGTACCCTAAAGTATCGACCATTTTTGCAAGCCTGGCAGGCAGACGCTCCGGCGCTGGCGTTGTATCAACCGCGATTGCTATACGTAACCAACGGCACTGTTAGCGGTTTGCAGGACCGCAGCATTACCAGCCCGACTGACCGTTTTGACAACGTTATAAACTGGCAGATCCGTCAGGCAAAAGTTACTAACTAGCTCTAAGCTCGAATGCTGTTGCTGGCTAGGTCATGACAGGCGTAATCGACGTCTATATCTTTGCCAGGCTGGTCTTTGTTTAGAACGTATTGGGTATAATATAACGATCCACCGGTAAAACTATTATTGCAGCTTTGTAGCGCCACGTTTTGATTAGTTGGCGCTTCAACCCCTAGCGCTAGCCAGCTTGGATGATTATTCTGCCAACCACCAGTAACTCTTTGCCAGGAGTTCGGGTTTGAATAAAAGCCAACCGTACTGTCAACATAGCTTAGTACGCTCATCATGCCTTTCAGATACTGTACGTTTAGCTCCGTATTGCTCGACCAGGCATTACCGGTGTTAGCGCCGGAGCTGTCTTTTTCGACATCAATCCACCACTGGCCTGTATAAAGTTTTTTATCAATGGTATTAGCTCGTGCGATATTATAACGCCCATCGGAAGCGCCTCGGTTGTAGGCCCAACACGAAGCGGTGTTGTGGGTGCAGAAGGCGCCCGCGGGCATATAGTGCTTACTGGTATAAGAAGTATTAACATAGAGCGAGAAGCTGTCCATACGGTGAGCTTGAGTTCTCATGCACGGGTTACGGCTACGAGGCTTGCCGTTATTCACCCCGACTATGCCCTGTACGGCTGTAATTTTTCGACCACATTGGGGCCAGGAAACATCAACGATCCTGTGATACTTAGTGGCGGCGTGACTCGAAACCAGCATAAAAGTACCAATTGACGCCATGCCAAGCACGATCACGATTAAAGCTAAAAGATGGGTAAATCCGCGACTATTCATATTTTTATCATTTTTAATTTTACGAGGTTCAGATGCTATTATTGGCTAGACAGGAGCATACGTCAAGCTCTGCTCTTGAACTGCCTTGCGTGATAGGGCCAAAACAGATACCATATGGTGGTCCTTAGCGCTCCGCGGATGTGGCGGAATTGGTAGACGCGCTAGCTTCAGGAGTTAGTGAGCTTTTGCTCGTGGAGGTTCAAGTCCTCTCATCCGCACCAAGTAAAAAGACCAGATTAGTCTGGTCTTTTTACTTGGTCTGAGTGGCCTTGGAGTTCCGTACCCGTAGGTAAGATAAACGTAAGCTGTAAACACTCGGATGTGGTATCATAGCACTAACAAGATATGCATAGATCTAGGGGAAACATACATCGGTCATGAGTAAAGTCGCGCACTATTTACAAGAGCATTTAGTTGGTGAGGTCATAACCAGTACTGACGCTCGTCGCTACTTCGCGACAGATGCCAGCATTTTGCAACAGGCGCCGGCGCTCGTGGCTTATCCGCGTAACGAGAATGACGTTCGTAAAACAGCTCGCTTTACCTGGCAACTGGCTGAGCGTGGTCGAATCATACCAATTACCGCCCGTGGTGCTGGTACCGATCAAGCCGGCGCGGCTATCGGTAGTGGAATCATGCTGGTATTCCCGGCTCATATGAATCGCATCCTGGAACTGGATACCAAGGCTAACACCGTAACGATCGAGCCAGGTATCAATTACGGCAAGCTTCAGCAGGCACTGCATACTCACGGACGATTCATGCCACCGTATCCATCCTCGGTTGAATACTCGACAGTCGGCGGTGCCATTAGTAACAACGCTTCTGGCGAAAAATCGGTCAAATACGGTGATACTCGGGCCTATGTCCAGAGCCTGCGCGTGGTGCTGGCCAATGGGGAAGTCATAGAAACAGGGCGGATAAGTAAGCGTGAACTTAGTAAAAAACTTGGTTTGGCTACCTTTGAGGGCGAAATTTATCGTTCGGTCGATACTCTTCTCGAAGAGCAGCGGGCAATCATAGAAAAGATGCCCCGCAACGTGCTCAAGAACAATGCCGGCTATTACCTGGACGGTATAAAGCATCGTGACGGATCATTTGACCTAACGCCACTAATTGTTGGCAGCCAAGGTACGCTGGGTATTGTTACCGAAGCCGTGCTAGCGACAGAAGTATATAATCCTCAAACGACTTTAATGCTGGCCAGTTTTGATAGCCTGGAGCAACTCCAAAACGCCGTGCTCGAACTGCGGGACATGCCCGAACTGCCAAGTACCATAGAGCTGGTTGACGGCAACGTTTTACAGCAAGTTCACGAGCTGAACCCTAATCAACTTAAAGATATTATGCCTTCGCCATTTCCGAAGGCCATTTTACTGGTCGAGTTTGATAGCTCAGAACGCCAAATCAAAAAAATGACCAAGCGAGCCAGTAAAATTTTTGAGAAGTACGCCACCAGCTTACAAACTTCGACCGACCTTGAGCAGCAACAACAGATCTGGAAACTGCGTCACGCCTCCGGTTCGATAGTCAGCCATAACGAAGGCCAAAAAAAGGCGATACCACTTATTGATGACGCGGCCGTGCCGGTCGCGAAACTCCGGGCCTATATAGAAGGCGTTTACGCCTTACTCGAATCCAACGGGTTGGAGGCAGCCGTCTGGGGACACGCCGGCACGGGTTCATTGCACGTACAGCCTCGCTTTAACCTAGCACAGGTTGGCGATCGTCAAAAAGCTTTCCGGGTATTTGACGAGTACCACAAACTGGTCTTAAGTTTGGGCGGAACAATTAGTTCCGGTGTTGGCGACGGTCGCCTCCGCACGCCTTACTTGCAGGCTCAACTGGGAGTCGACGCTTACGCCCTGCTGCACAAAGTTAAGCAAATATTTGACCCCTACGGCACGCTTAACCCGGGCGTTAAATTCGGTACCAGTCTAGAGGACATCAAGTCTTCACTGCGTACCGATTATGGGCTTGATCATCTCTACGATCATTTGCCTCGTAGCTAATCAAGTAAACTCTTGAATTTTTGGCCCAAAACAGATAAGATGTGATGGCTATTCTGCTAGCGGACGTGGCGGAATTGGTAGACGCGCTACCTTGAGGTGGTAGTGGGAGCAAT
>CAZQPT010000033.1:0-1303 GCA_964595295.1 uncultured Candidatus Saccharibacteria bacterium
GACCAGGTGGCGATTCGTCTTATTGAAGCTCAGGTTTGGCAAGGAGCTCTAGAAAGCCTGGCTTCTGAGCACGCCATGCGTATGCTAGCCACCAAGAACGCTACCGATAATGCCAACGACCTAATTAAGGACTACACTCTGGAGCTGAATACTGCCCGTCAGGCAGCAATCACCCAAGAGTTGGCCGAGATAAGTGGCGGTGCGGAGGCTATGAATAATGCGTAGTTTTGAAGGGTTATCTATTGAAGAGCTTTTCGCGTACGACAACGTTACGCGATTTAAGGGTAAAGTGGTTGCCGAACATACGGTTAAGGGCCCGCCCGATTTAATTATTGATGAAAGCGCTGATATTGAGCGGTTTGGCGAAGACTGTAAAGCGCTACTTGGTCCAGAGCAAACAAACGGATTTAGAAACGTGGTGGAGATGATGGAATATATGGCCGATAGAGCGGAACTACCTGAGCCTAGACCGCTCGAGGGCAATCCAGGAGTTAGGGAGTTGGAATACGTATGACAGCTATAACCGATTACTCAGAGACGACCCATCGAACTAAGCACTTAAACAACAGACGAGGAGAACAATAATGGCCACAGCAACCAAAGCACAAACTAAAAACGGTAAAATTACCCAGATTGTGGGCGTGGTGGTCGACGTAGAGTTCTCTACCGGCAACCTGCCGGCTATTTATAATGCCCTGACTATTGACCACGACGGCACAACTTTAACGCTTGAAGTTGCTCAGCACCTTAGCGAATCAAGCATCCGTGCTATTGCGCTTAGCTCAACTGATGGTTTAGCTCGTGGCACCGAAGTTGTTGACACTGGAGCGCCAATTAGCGTGCCTGTTGGCGACGATACTTTAGGCCGTATGTTTAATGTTACCGGTGAGCCAATTGACGGCAAGGGTGGCAATTTTAAAGACCGTTCGCCGATCCACCGTGATCCACCACCCTTGGTTGATCAGTCCGGCAGCGTCGAAATACTGGAAACTGGTATCAAGGTTATCGATTTGATCGCGCCGATCGTTAAGGGTGGTAAAGTTGGTCTTTTTGGTGGTGCTGGTGTCGGTAAAACAGTTTTGATCCAAGAGCTGATTAACAACATCGCTAAATTCCACTCCGGCTACTCCGTATTTGCCGGTGTTGGCGAGCGAACCCGCGAGGGTAACGACCTGTACTACGAAATGGAAGAATCGGGCGTGCTCAAGAACACTTCGTTGGTATTTGGTCAGATGAACGAGCCACCCGGAGCCCGTTTACGGGTAGCGCTATCTGGCCTGACGATCGCCGAAGGCTTCCGCGA
>CAZQPT010000033.1:1403-2811 GCA_964595295.1 uncultured Candidatus Saccharibacteria bacterium
GCAACCACCTTTGCCCACCTTGATTCCACTATCGTACTTAACCGAGCATTAACCGAAATCGGTATCTACCCGGCTGTTGATCCGCTTGATTCCAACTCGACGATTATGGACCCGGAAATCGTTGGAGAAGACCACTACAATGTCGCCCGTGAGGTACAACGCATACTGCAGCGCTACAAGGACCTCCAAGACATCATCGCTATTCTTGGCATGGAAGAGCTCTCCGAAGAAGATAAGCAGCTGGTTGGCCGTGCCCGACGTATCCAGCGCTTCTTAAGCCAACCGTTCTACGTTGCCGAACAGTTTACTAACAACCCGGGTCAATACGTCAAGCTGACGGATACGATTCAAGGCTTCCGCGAAATACTCGACGGCAAACATGACGATAAGCCGGAAAGTGCTTTCTATCTCAAGGGTTCAATTGCTGACGTAGTCAAGGCCGACAAAGCAGGGGCTAAATAACAGTGATTCACTTCCAGCTGGTAGCCCTAAGCGGCATCAAGTTTGACGAAGACGTCTATGAAGTCACGCTGCCGACTTTAGACGGTGAAATTGGCGTGCTCCAGCACCACATGCCGCTGGTCAGCGTCGCTAAAAACGGCGTGATCGCTGTTCGGAGAAACCCAAAGGATAGTGATGCCAACCGTGAATTTTTCGCTACCAACGGCGGAGTTATAGAGGTTACGGCCGATAATAACCTGCGGGTCTTGGTTGACGAGGCCGATCACGCCGAAGGCATAGACGAAGCTGAAGCCCAGAAAGCCTTGGACCGTGCCAACAAAATGATGGCTGAGGCCAAAGATCAGGTCAGTTTGGACCATGCTCAGAGTCTAGTAGACCGACAGTCAGTACGGCTACATGTCGCTGGGCTTAAGCGACGCGCGCGCAGATAATCTTGGCGACATCTAGTCTATTTTGCTGGTACAAAACGCGCATCTGGTGGCGTCTTTTTGGACTACGCTCAGACAGTGCGGACACTTCTTTGTGCTTGGTTCATCGGTAGTTTTGTTGCGCAGAGCCCGTGATGTTAATTTATTGATCGGCTGAATAATTAAAAAGAAAATAACGGCGGCGATTATTACGAATGACACCACGGCGTTTATAAAATCACCATATAAAAATTGGCTGTTATTAATCGTAAAGCTAAGCCGTGAAAAGTCAGGCTGACCGCCTACCGCTGCTATTAGCGGCGTTATAAGATCTTTTACTAACGCTGTAACAATCGCGCTAAAGGCGGCGCCAACTACCACGGCCACGGCCAGGTCAACCGTATTGCCGCGTAAAATAAACTTCTTAAAATCTTTTAACATCATTCATTCCTCGGTATTAGCTTGTTCTAAATACTATATCAAAAGGCAGTGTTATAGCCATGACCATACGGACCGGCTTGCGGGTAAGAGTCAATAGG
>CAZQPT010000033.1:2911-8818 GCA_964595295.1 uncultured Candidatus Saccharibacteria bacterium
AAAACCCATACGAAATATTATTGGTGTTCTTGGAGTGGACTCAGAAGGCCTTGACGAGGTATTCGCGGAATACCGCCATTACGTTGGTGATAATTTGCCGCGCCAATCAAAATACAGCGGCAATAAAGTAATGGAGGCCATAATAGGTGCCGGCAAAGTGGTCAAAAGATTAGGTGGTAATCATCGTGAGCGACGCGTCGTTTTGAATCAGGTCAAAGGCTACACTGTCAACCAGCGATTAATTCGCATGGTGACGGGAAGTAAGGCTCAGGTTTTTGGCGTCGATGCATGGCGACTAGAAGAAATTTCCACGAAAATGTTTCCCGATGATACGGTGTTACAACACAAAGCACTGCTCAGCGAGTTAGTCTACACGTTAGCCGTATCAGCCGTGTTAACCAGGGGAGATTTGCCGGTTGACATGATTCAAGAACGACCTGAGACGACAATCGCGTAGGCTCCACTTTACAAATTTAAATAATAAGGTTACGATTATGGCATCAATTAAGAGGAGGTTCCAATAATGTTTGGAAGACGCAAGATAGCTACCTTAGTAGCTGAATTTCTAGGTACCGGTGTTCTGACACTTCTCGTGCTCAGCGTACAACGTTCAACAATAGGCGTGCCATTTTTCGTGGCATTGGCAGCAGGTCTTACCGTAGCTCTTATGAGCTTCGCTTTGGCTCGTACTTCAGGCGGTTATTTTAACCCAGCCCTGACTATTGGTATGTGGACCGCGCGCAAATTACCAACTGTAAACGCGGTTCTGTTTGTTGCCAGCCAAATGCTTGGCGCGTGGGGTGCTTACTACCTATACACTTACTTTGTAAATAATACTCTTCAACCTGTCGGTGGCCACTTTACTGGTCGCATCTTGGTGGCTGAGGCAATTGGTGCCGGCATCTTTGCTTTCGGTTGGTCAGCCGCTGTCTACCAGCGCTTGAGCTCAGCTGTTTCCGCTTCAATCGCTGGTTTAGCATTAATCGTTGGTATGGTCGCGGCTTCTTCGGCCTCAATCGGCCTGCTTAACCCAGCTTTAGCTTTAGGCGCCCGCGCATGGGTTCTGGGAACTTACGTTCTTGGTCCAATTCTAGGTGCCGTTATCGGCGTAAACCTCTACGGTTTGCTGTTCGCTGACGTTGAAGCCGCAGCCGGTAAGCCAGTACAGCCTTTTGCTCCAGCCGTAGCCGTACCGGCTACTTCTCGGGCCAAAGCAACTACTGCCAAGCGAAGTACAACTGCTAAAGCGGCTAAGAAACCTGCCGCTAAGCGCAAAACCACTACTCGCAAAAAGTAAGTAATTTGTTCTATCAAAGAGGCCTCGTAACGAGGCCTCTTTTTTATTCTCCCAGCAAATCAGCTTCAAATGCCAGTATGCCTTTAAGGTCCTGACTGTAACCAGTAGTATCCGGCAACTGAGCGTTCATAATGGAGCTGTAGACGGCTTGTATTAAGCGTTCGGTACGGTCTAGTTCGGCTTTTTCGAAGCTGTCTATACGTAGCCTTATAAACTGATTATTACTTTCTTCCGAAGGCTCGACAAATACCAGCTCACCCGCGCTAACTTTTTGTTTAAAGGTTTTGCTGTTATCGATCAACAACTTATAAAAGTGTAGTTGCTGGCGGTAAAAATGCTGGCTGATCTTTTTACCGTCACTAAGACCTGTTAATTGCCAGTCCGGCAACGGCGGCTTTCCTGTTTTGTAATCAATAACTTCAATGCTATGATCAGTTTCAATCAGCGCGTCCACCGCCCCACTTATAGGGATATTAATAGTCGACAAATCCGCTTTGATATATTGTTCGGTCATTGTAATACGCTCGAAGTCGTTGGCCGAGAATTGTTTAACGAACATTGGCAGGAATTGGTGTCCGTGCTCGCGGACTGCTAACAGCTCTACAGTGGTTAGTCCTGAGGCGTCAAGCTCTTTATCGAAGTTAGACAGTAGTTGAGCGGTTGAAAGCGGCTGACCGGCCTTATATGCCGTGTGAGCGAGTTCCAGAGCGCGGTGCGTGGCTGATCCCAGAGCGCTTCTGGCGTTATATGGTGAGGGAAATTTAAGGACAGACTGCTCTATACTTGCCTGCGGCCCGCCGTAACGAAAATCGAGAAAAGTTCGGAGAGCGCTAGCACTTAGGCGATAATTGCTTAACAATGGTTTCAGCACGTCTTTAAGAGAACGATTTATAGGTGATGGCGCTGGACGCCAGGCAGTTTCGAGCGTGGCTTTTATGCTGCCCGGCTCCAAGTCCTGAGGTTGTCCGTGCCACCAACCATCCGCGGTATCGCCTAGTTGCAAAAAGCTTAAAGGCGAAGTTCTTTTGCCGGTGTCCGTGCTGTCGTAACTGGTGAATAACAGATCAGATTTAGCGCGGGTCATGGCGACGTACAGTAGTCGTAAACGATCGCTGTCGGTATCGCCAGCTGGGTATAACGGTAGATTCTCTGGCAGGTGAATACGCTGAGTTTGGCCCCGGGCACGGGTTCCCCAGACCGTGTCAATCGCCGATAAAATAATAACCTGCTCGAATTCTCGTCCTTTGGCGCCATGGGCGGTCATTACCTGAACGCCTTCGGCGTCACCTCGTAACACAGGATTAGTATCTATCAGCCGAATACCGCTTTGCCGATACTCGGTAACTACTTCAATCATATCCTGAATACCGGTGGCGGTTGGTCGGGCGGCTAAAACGGCAGTTCTTAAACAGATCAAGTGTGATAATAGCGCGACATAAATTTGGGCTGGCTGCTGTTGGACGTAGAAGGCGAACGGCGAACGTTTAAGAGATGTATCTTTAAGGTCTTCCCTGCCTATGAGCACGTCAAGCAACTGGGTAAAGTTATGGGTTCTCGTAGCGCTGCTGGCGGCTATTAACCACTCGGCGATAGACCGCCAGTGCTGATCGTCGCTTGCTAGCATGGTGTCCAGCCAGCCAGCCTTATTGTTACGCGCTTCGGCCGCAAGTTCATAAGTTGCCATAGGTGGTAGTTGCCAATACTCGCCTGCCAAAACATCAGATAAGAGTTGGGCTGCTCGCGTTGGCTGTTTAGCCAAGGACGCGACGTAGGTCGCCAGTTTTAACAGCTGATTAATTTGAGCTTGACCTAGTACGTTTTCGCGGTGATCATAATCACTGCTGATTGCCCGCGCGGTTAAAAATGGCACGAATTCTTCCAACTCGGCGTGCTTACGGCCAATAACCGCGATTTCGGTTGGCGGTACCCCATTCTTGATAAGCGTTTCTATGTGCTCAGCCACAGCCGCGTATTCAGCAGTTGGACTGGTATAGCTATAATGTTTGATGCTGGTCTTTGAAGGCTTTGACCAAGCAATTAACTGCTTTGTCAAAGAATGATCTGGCAGTGTTTTTTCTAATCTCTCGTCTGTTTGAATGATTATCTGGCGCGAGGCGTCAAGAATAACCTGACTGGAACGGTAGTTATCCTTAAGCACGATAACCCGGGGATCGTATTTAGCGACAAAGGCTAATATTCCGGAAAGCTCTGCTCCCTGGAAGCGCATCACGGCTTGATCGTCATCACCAACCACCATGACGTTCGGACTGTTAACGGGATTAGCCTGCAAAATAGCATCCAGTAGCCGGTTTTGAGCGCCGTTGGTATCCTGATACTCGTCGACCATTATATATTGGAAACGCTCGGCGATATCGAGCTTTAGGTCATCGTTGTTTTCTAGCGCGTCTATTGCCCACAGCACCATGTCCTCGTAGTCGAAACGGCCTTCGTTTTTTAGACGATTTTGATAAGATTCGTAGATGTTAATAACATCACCTAAAAGCGATGACTGAGCACTGCTTTTGAGTATCCGCCGCTTGTCTCTAAAAGTCGTGTGGCTGTCGCGCCACTTACCCAGTGGCGTTGTTTTTCCTAGCTCTTGTGACTGGATAATAGCGGACGACAAACTACTTAGTAAAATAGTCGCCAAGCTTGACTGGCTGGCTTGACTGGCTGTGGCGTTGACCTGTTCGGCAATCGTGTTCAGGCGTTTAGCGCTAAGCGTCGTGCCAAATATTTCGGCCAACAGTGGCTCTACGATCTTAAAACTGGCGACATTGTCTTTCATTATTGTTCGCAGCTGAGTAGTGGATAATCCGCCCTGCTTAAAAACACGCGTGGCTTCCTCGACGGCGTGACGTCGGATAAATTGATCTTCGTCGCCCCGGACTGCCAGTTGATGGCGGAGCGGTAATTTGGCTAGCAATGACTCGAATACGCGGTACCGGCTTAAATCGTCAAGCGGCTTTAATGACCTAACGGCGCTAAAATATTCCGGGTAGTGGCCAATAAGCCAAGTGCCAAAACTATGAAAGGTATGTACGGCGACATCCCCTCCAGCCGGTCCCATAACCTTGCCTAGCCTGGCGCGCATCTCCGAGGCGCCGGTCTCGGTAAACGTTAAGCAAAGTATATTACTGGCACCAGCGTTGCCGCTGGCAACAATTTTCGCGGCGCGGGTACCCAGGAGCTGAGTCTTACCGGTTCCTGGCCCCGCTACGACTAGTAACGGTCCGTCAATCGTGTCGACAGCCTGTTTTTGGGCATCGTTTAGTAGTTTGTATGAGGCCGCGAAACTATCGTTCATACCTACATTGTACAGGGATTTACTGAGCTTGCGCGGTGGCGCAAATTTGGCAGTCATCTTCGACCGCGAATTCGGTCATAAATTGTTTGCTGGCCCTAACCCAGGGCTCAAGATCACGGAAGCCAATAAAGTCGGCAACTTCGCGGATTGCCCAGCCTAGCCAACCATGGATACTAACCTTACCCCAGAGCACTGCTGCCCAGTAAGGACCGGCCGGGATAACTGTTATTGGAGCCACTGGGGCATAGCTTTTTAGCTTTTTGCTGGATGCTTTGCGGCGCAAATTGTTAGCCACTAGCGAGCCATCCCGCAAAGCGGTTTGCGCCAACCCGCTATAGGGGGTGTTGGCATTATCGCCAATTACGTAAATATTTTCCTCGGCCTGCAAGTAGACGTCTACTGCTACCTTGCCTCGGCCCATAATCACGAATTTATTATCTACGAAGAAAGGATGATTGGTGACGCCGGCTGTCCAGATTATGCTATGGCTGCGAATCGGCTTGCCGCTAACCGTAATATTGTCCGCGCTGGCTGCCTCGACGGTTTTGCCAATATATAACCTGACCCCAAGTCTTTTTAGCCTCCGACGAACGATCCGGGAGGTTTCTTTTGGTAAACGAGGCAGCAAGCGAGGAGCCGCTTCTATAAGATCGACATGGACTTCACGCTCAGCAAGTCCATGGTTTCGCATTATGTGTTTTAGGTATCCAGGCAGTGAACCAGCCAGTTCAATACCGGTCGGTCCGGCACCAACCACGACGTAGTGATTGTCGGGCCTTTTATCGTCAAGCAGCTGTTTGTGGAGGTGGGCTTTAAATCTGGCGACTTCGCTCTGGGATTTAATGCTGTAGGCAAACTCTTTCATGCCTTCTATACCGAAGTAATTAGTGACAACGCCCAAGCCAATAATTAAGATATCGTATTCATAAGAATGACCGGATTCAGCGATTACCATTTTAGCCTTGCGATCCAATGTGACTGCCGTATCCTGTACGATGTTTACGTTTTTATCGGTAAAGATTCGGCTTAACGGTATGCTTGAATTGGCTCGCCGGCCACCCGTGGCCGTGTGGTAAAGCGTTGGATAATAGCGAAGGTCAGTGTCATCACTTAATAAAGTAACCTCAAAGCGGTCGTCCTCAACCAGCTCGAGCGCGGCTTTAACGCCACCAAAACCACCACCTATAATCAATACGCGTTGTTTTAGTTGTTTATGAGGCATATTGCTTATGATTATACAGATAAGACGCCATTATCTCAAAGGAGTACTTGTTTTAGCGGGCAATACCCCTTAAGCTTATTA
>CAZQPT010000033.1:8918-10213 GCA_964595295.1 uncultured Candidatus Saccharibacteria bacterium
CACAAGGCCCTAATGCCTTCTTATCCCGCGTCTCGCGATTTGGCGTCAGTTGGCGGCATGGTTAATAATAACTCCGGTGGCGAAAAGTCCTTACAGTACGGAAAAACCGAAGATTTTGTTACGGCTCTAAAGTTCGTCTTTGCCGACGGCGTCGAACGAACCGTTAAGCCGCTCACAAAGGCAGAACTTGACAAAAAGATGAAGCAAAAAGATTTCGAGGGCGAAGTTTATAAAAAAATGTTCACCCTAGTAGATAAGAATTACGATCAAATTAAAGCCGCCAAGCCACACGTTAGCAAAAACTCCACTGGCTATAATTTATGGGACATTTGGGACCGCGAAAATGGTATTTTTGACCTGACAAAATTAATTGTTGGCGCGCAAGGTACACTTGGATTTACTACCGATATTCACTTCCGTCTAGTGCCCGTTAGCCCGCACTCTGGTTTACTGGTTTTGTTTATGAAAGACATAGATGATTTGGGCGAAGTTATACCAAAAGTCATGGAATCCAAGCCAGCTACCTTTGAGTCCTTCGACGACGCCACCTTGTTTTTGGCTATCCGATTTATGCCAAGTTTCCTTAAGCTTTTGGGCTGGAAGCGCTTTATTCATCTATTGGTGACGCTAATCCCGGATGGTTTACAGCTTTTGCGAGGTATACCCAAATTAATCATGATGGTCGAGTTTACCGGCCAGACCGAGGACGAAGTCCGTGCTAAAATTCATGCCCTGCACCGTGAATTAAAAAAGCATCGCGCTCGTTATGAAATCAACGGTTTCGAAGAAGACCCAACAGAGGGTAAATCGGAAAAATTCTGGATTATGCGTCGCTACAGCTTCCAGTTGCTGCGAAGCAAGGTCAAAGACAAGCACACGGCACCGTTTATTGATGACTTCGTGGTGCCACCAGCCCACCTTTCGGCCTTTTTGCCAAAACTGCGCCGGATAATCAAAAAATATAAGTTGCAATCAACGATTGCCGGTCACATGGGCGACGGAAACTTCCACGTCATACCGCTCATGAAACTGGAAGACGCCCGTGACCGACGCAAAATTCTGCCGGCCATGAAAGAAGTTAATAAGCTTGTTTTAAGCTACGGCGGCTCGTTATCAGGCGAGCATAACGACGGTCTGGTCCGTGGCCCGTGGCTGGAACAGATGTATGGCAAAGAGGTGCTTCATTTATTCCAGGAGGCTAAGCGCATTATGGATCCCCAGGGAATATTTAACCCTCACAAAAAAGCCACTGCCGACTGGGAATACTCGTTCGGCCACATTCGTGACCATTTCTA
>CAZQPT010000034.1:0-9968 GCA_964595295.1 uncultured Candidatus Saccharibacteria bacterium
CTACAAACCGCTACCTCGTTTTCCCAAGCTAACTCAGGACATAACCCTAAAAGTGTCGGCAGACGTAAGCTACAAAACACTCCATGATTTCGTAGAAGCTGAATTAACAAAGCTGGCTCCGGAAAACACGTTGATCAACTTGAGCCCGGTAAGTATCTATCAAAAGGACGATGACACGGCTCACAAGCAGACCACCTTACGCCTGAGCATAGCTAGCTACGACAGGACATTAACAGATGTAGAAGTTAATAAACTGCTGGAAGATACCGCGGTGTCAGCTAATAAGGAACTCAACGCCGAACGCGTATGAAAACTCTAAAACTCTTGCTACTAAGTTTGAGTTTTATTGGCATTATTGTCAGTCCAGGCCTGGCCAGCGCCGATGTTAACGACTTTGTGGTAACGTCGTTCAAAGCCGATGAATCATTGACCCGTCACGATAGGCAGGGCGAACTGAGGGTGGTGGAAAATATTAACGTTAATTTTAGCGATTATAATCACGGTTTACTAAGAGCTATTCCTGATCGCTACAAAAACCACTCCTTGCAAATGCATGTTAACCGGATCACGTCCGGCACTTACGCGCCCACTTCATTTACTACCTACGGCTCGAACGGCAATACCGTAATCAAGATTGGTGACGCCGCGCGGACCGTAACCGGCACGCAACAATACACCATAGATTACACCCTGCGCAATGTTATCAGTTTTTATGATGATCACGACGAACTTTACTGGGACGTCAACGGCGACCAGTGGGATCAGACATTCCAGCACGTAGCCGTCAATCTCCACTTACCGTCAGAATTAAAAACCAACCACCCAACACTCTGTTACGCCGGTTCGTACCAAAGCACCGCGACCGATTGCGCCATTGCCACCAACGCTAATAATATCAATATAGCTACCACTAAAGCGTTAGGGCCAAAACAGACATTGACTTACGTCGTCGCTTTTCAAAAAGGCTACTTCGCGCCAGCAACTTGGTACCAAACCGTTGGCGAATACGCCAAACCGTTAATCTCATTCTTCGTACCCCTGCTATTACTAGGTGGCGGAAGCATAATTTACTGGTACCGCAAAGGCCGTGATCCTCAAGGCAGCGGCATCATAGTTGCCCAATACGACGCTCCAGATGGGCTAAAACCGATTGCTGTCGGCGCGCTTGTCGATTTTAAGGCCGATAACAGAGACATTACCGCGACCATGATTGATCTGGCGATCCGTGGCTATATCAAAATAATCGAAACCAAAGATAAAAAAATTCTCAAAGACAAAACTTTATATCAGCTCGAGCTGCTCAATGATGATTTCTCGCTACTTGACGCCAACGAAGCCACGGTAACGAAAGCCTTATTTGGCGGGAAACCAGCCGGAACTATAGTTGATATGGCTAGTCTTAAGTCAAAACTTTATACGACCGCGGCGGCTTTATCAAAACAAGTTAGTAGTCAATTAACGGATGCCGGCTACTTTAAGCCCGATAGTCTCAAAGCCTGCGGCAAAATGACAGTCGTAGTATTAGCCATATTTATAGTGGCCTACTTTAGCATATCGCTGTTTGGCTGGGCGCTGATTAGCGGGCTGGTTGTCGGTGGCGCCATAGCTATTATTTGCGCCAATGCCTTGACTGCCCGAACCACCAAAGGCGTATCCGCCAAAGAGCATGCTCTAGGACTAAAATTGTATCTCAACGTTGCCGAAAAGGACCGTATAGCCAAGCTACAGTCCCCGAATGCCCCATACGCGACTAACGCTGGCGAACCAGTCAAAACCGTCGAACTGTTCGAAAAATTATTGCCTTACGCCATGGTCTTAGGAGTTGAAAAACAATGGGCAAAACAATTCGAAGGACTGTATAACGCCCAGCCAGATTGGTACGGCGGTAACTTCCAGACTTTCAGTGCCATATACCTTGTCGATAGTCTTAACAGTGGCGTTGGAAGCGCCATTAACACCGCTTTCTCTGCCCCAAGTAGTAGCGGCGGCAGTGGTTCCGGTGGCGGTTTTTCTGGCGGCGGCGGAGGTGGCGGAGGTGGCGGAGGCTGGTAACAAAGTGGAAAGCGCTCAGCCTAATCTTTGACAAAGCATAGCCGTTACGGCTAGAATTGATTATGGTAATTAATACAGCCCCGTCCTTAACTTTTGATGATGTTCTACTCAAACCCGGTTATGCCGGGTTTTCTCGTTCCGAAATAGTTTTGTCTACCCAGCTGACCCGAAATATTAAGCTCAAACTTCCGTTGGTATCCGCGCCGATGGATACCGTAACCGAATCCAAGCTGGCAATTGCCCTCGGCAAGCTTGGCGGAATAGGCATTATTCATCGCAACCTTAGCATTGAAGACCAGGCTAAGGAAGTCGCCACCGTTAAAAAGGCCAAGCAACTAGTTGGAGCAGCCGTTGGTTCAAGTCCGGGCTACCAAGCGCGCGTGAAAGCACTGGTTAAAAGTGGCGTCGACGTGATTGTCGTTGATTCGGCCCATGGTTTTTCCAAATACGTTATCGAAGCGGTCGTGGGCATAAAAGCTAACCACAAAGTCGATGTTATCGCCGGCAACGTGGCGACAGCCGAAGGTGCGGAAGCCTTGATCGCCGCCGGTGCCGACGGCCTTCGTGTTGGCATGGGACCCGGGGCAATCTGCACGACACGAGTCGTATCAGGAATGGGCGTGCCCCAGATGACAGCCATAATCGAAACCGCCCAAGTCGCCCACCAGCACGGCATACCGGTCATAGCCGACGGCGGTATCAATTATTTGGGCGATATGACTAAAGCCCTAGCCGCCGGTGCGTCCTGCGTCATGATGGGCCGATTATTCGCCGCTACCGAGCAATCACCGGGCCAACTGGTTACCATGACAGCCGAACAGGTTCCCGCTCGCTTTAGGAGCATCGTCAACGGCACCGTTAAATCTTATGACTTTAAGCAGTACCGGGGCATGGGCTCGATAGGCGCCATGGAGCGTGGCAAAAAGATTAGCTCGGAAGACGAATTCCACGGCAAAAGTTATACCGATAAAACCGTGCTGGTAGCCGAGGGTGTCGAGGGCCTGGTGCCGTGCAGTGGTAGCATCGAAACGGTTGTTGGCACCATGCTGGAAGGCATTCGATCAGGTTTTTATTACGTTGGCGCCTCAACTATTAACGAGCTTTGGGAAACGGCCGTTCTACGTCGAATTACTAGCGCGTCCCTCAGCGAAAGTCATCCGCACCATCTGTTCGTGACTGACGGCGGCAATAGCTATCCAGCCTAAGCCAAATAAGCTATACTAATTCCAGAAACAAATGGAGGATTCATGTCACGTAAACGCGATCGCGCAACTGCAATGTTTTTTGCGGTACTATTTATATTCACATCATCAGCTCTAACTATCGCGGTCATCGTTCAGACAATTTCTGACAATAACGCCAAGAAAAAGTCGACCGCGACAGATACTGCCAAAACTAAGCCAAAGGAGGCAACAAAAGTGGACGGAAAATTACAAGGCACGCAATTAGCAGATTTTACACCGGTAGCTAGCATACCTGAGCTCAAAGAAATCGATACTGTTCCCGGTACCGGTAACGTAGTAAAGGCCGGGGACACGGTTACCGTCCATTACACCGGCGCCGTAGCCAGTACGGGAGTTATTTTCCAAAGCTCAAAAGACACCGGACAGGAAGTAACATTTCCTTTGAGTGGCGTAATTGCCGGCTGGTCGCAGGGCGTACCGGGCATGAAAGAAGGCGGCACTCGTCGTTTACTTATCCCAGCCAACTTGGCATACGGCGCTAATCCGCCAGCCGGTTCAGGCATTCCAGCTAACGCTGATCTGGTATTTGATATAGCTTTAAGCAAGATTGGCAAATAAACCCCAAATTGGGGTAAAAAACACAATATATAGCGTATTGCACTTAAGCTAAACGCTATATATACTATTCAATAGAAATCAAACAAGTCATTTAATTACTGATTAAATTGATTAAAAATCTAAAACAAGGGGAACCTACCATGGTCAAAAACATTACGATCTTCACTACCAATACCTGCGGCTACTGCCAAATGGTCAAAAAATATCTAGGCGCCAAGGGCATGGTCTACGAAGAAGTAAACCTCGACGAGCATCCTCACCGCCAAGCCGAAGCTTTGCTGTTGTCCGGCGCTTTAACCGTTCCAGTCACAGTCGTTACTAAGCACGATGAATCCCAAGAAGTGATTGTTGGCTATAACCTGGCTCGCTTAGCTCCGGCAGTCGCCTAAATGGCCATTCCCCAGCACGACGTAATAATAATTGGCGCCGGCCCGGCAGCCTTAACCGCTGCCATTTACACGACCCGCGAAGATATCGACACGCTGTTGTTTGAGCGCGGAGTTATCGGCGGCCTGGCGGCCGTAACCGATAAAATTGATAACTACCCAGGTTTCCCGGACGGCGTCGCCGGGCTAACCCTAGCCGATGATCTGCGCAAGCAAGCCGAACGTTTTGGAGCAGTCATCGAGCTAGGCGAAGTTACCGCCATTCACGACGAGGGCGCGCTCAAACGCCTGGAAACCACCAGTGGCGACATGCACGCTAAAGCCGTGCTAATCGCGACCGGTTCGGATTATAAAAAAGTCGGCGCGCCCGGCGAAGCCGAATTTTACGGCCGCGGCGTTCACTACTGCGCGACTTGCGACGGCGCTTTCTACCGCGATAAAAAGTTGGTTGTTATCGGCGGCGGTAACTCAGCTATCCAGGAAGCGATCTTTTTAACCCGTTATTCGTCACATATTGATCTCTTGGTGCGCTCGACCATCAAAGCCAGTGACGTGTTACAACAAGAGCTCAAGGAATACGTTAATAATGGCAAGGTAACCGTTCACTTGGGTGCCACGACGGATGAGATTATCGGCAAAGACAATTTTGTGACCAGCGTTAAGGCTACCAAAGACGGCGAGCCCGTTGAGTTCGCCGTTGATGGCGTATTCGTGTTCGTTGGCCTCGAGCCAAATTCTCAATTCATAAAGTCAACGACTATTCGCTTAGACGACATTGGTTTCGTTATAACAGATCAGCATCTCCAAACTTCTATGCCTGGAGTGTTCGCCGCCGGCGACATTCGTTGTGGAGCTACCATGCAAATCGCCAGCGCCGCCGGCGAAGGCGCTACCGGAGCTCTCAAGCTTCGAGAATATCTCGAAGGTCGGCTGCACGCCCCTCAAAACTAGTGCTACAATAACTTTATGAGCGAACAAGCGCCAAGAGGCGACTTGGGTGGGAATGCTGTGCCTGAAATGTGGCAGGGTTTAACGCGGCAAGAAGTCGAAGTCTTGGCCGACGGAACCGAATATGACGGAGCCAGTGTCTACCTTGAGATGATAGACAGCGATAGCTCTCACTGCGACGCAGACATAGATCAGCTAAGCACAAAAATTGACGGCCTGTTAAGAATGTTTGATGTTGATACGGAGCAGTGGTATGACAACGCGACGATGCTCGTACGAAGTAACAAACATCCTGAAATGACTACCATTGATGATATACGAAGAATGAATATCAAGCAGAGCGCAGGCAAAAGCCTGTTTCATTGGGCAAGTCACAATTTGCTGATTGAAGACGAGGAGGCCGGGGGTGGACGCACTGAATTGGTAATAATATTGTCAGAAAACCTAAGGGTTACGCTTGTTGGCGAAGGTGACCATTGGTCGGGGAGTCACTATAAGCACCCACAAACGGGCAAAGTACTAACAGAACACTGGGACGACGACGAAATATTGGAACTTGAACGTAATTTTCCAGACATTGAACCAATAGAATATGAAGTCGGGTTTAGTCTAAAATTCAAAGCGCTATTCAGTAGGCCGGACGCTGAGGATTTTTAAATTATATTTCTGGGTAATTCGGGAAGAAATCCAAAACTAATTGCTGTTTTTTGACGCCAGCTTTTAGCAAGTCTTTTTCGAGGATCTCAACCATTGGCTCGGGCCCGGAAATGTAAATCAGCGTATCCTCTGACGGCTCCATGACACCCAAGATTAGCTTGGCGCTTAAGTTCCCCCGTTGACCGCCCCAGGCAGCAGAAGGCTCGCTGACTACGATTGTGGCGTGCTGACCAGCACGTTCAAAAGTGTCCTGAAAAATAATATCGTCTTCGGAATGCACGCCGTGCAGTAACTTGATCGGACGCTCTTCGTCGGTGTCGGCCAGCCAGGTCAGAATGCTATGAAAAGGCGTTATGCCAATGCCACCGGCTACAAATAGCAGCGGTGTCTGTATAAGTTTAGGTAAGACAAAATCACCCATGGCGTCGCTAATTTTTAGCTCGTTACCTGGCTTTAGATTGCGCAGAGCTTTTTTAAAGGTGCTGCCGTTTTCTGGCGTGAATTTAGTGGTTAGACTAATTAACTCCTGTGCTGGCGAAGAAGAAACCGTAAACCAGCGCTTAATGCCTCGGTCGTCCGGGTTTATATGAGGAAGTGTCCACTCCACAAACTGACCGGCGGTATAATTGACCGGTTTCTCGGGTTTAAAATAAAACGTCGTGATGTTTGCCGTTTCATCCTGCGCATGATCAAAAGTTATAGTCATGTAACAATTAGTGTAACAGATAGATGGCGGTCGGTGTTATACTGCCGAGTATAACCATAGAAAGACTTAACGACATGAAAAAAATCAATCAAGTTGGCTTCGCGACCGTGGAGTTATTAGTTGCTTTAGTGCTGGTGATAGCCGTTGGCGCCACTGCTTGGTACGTAGGCAAAAATAGCAGTAACTCCCACCCTGACTATGTATCTAGTAGCGTCGGTCAGAACACTATCAGTAACGCTAAACACAAGGCTCCCGTTGGTTGGAAAACGTTTGTTGATAAGCACGGGCAGCTATCGTTTGATTACCCTTCAGACTGGAAGTTAAACATAAAAAATTCTGACGCTTTTAAGATGGATACCAGGGGTAACTTTCTTACCGGATCAGTCGATAGCCCTAATGGAAAAGTTAAATTAGAGTATCAAAACTATCAAGCAGGCGTTGGGCAGGTCGATTGTGACTTGCCAGATACTTATCCGTGTCCGGTAATCGAAGTTTTTAATGTTGACGACCTGCCAAACATAAAAGACCCGAGCTTTAAATACATAGAAAAAATTGTCCAGTGGAACAATAACGGTGACCAATACGTACCAGCCTTTGGTCTCGACACTTTTGAATCTCAGGCCCCTGTTAAAGTTGGCACTATAACACATCAAAACGACTTCTTCTTAGCGGCCGGATTTACAAATGAAGGCGGATACTTCGCCTATAATTGGACAGCTGGCGCTGGTCCAAAGCAGGGCTTCAAAACCCATAAGGAAGCACGTGACTTTTTAGATAGTGATGATGCTAAAACAGCTAAGCAAATTTTACTTTCAGTTCGAAAAGTATAACTTACTTCTCGAATCGGTCGGGGAAATCAGTAATTACACCAGCTAAACCATATGTGGACCAGCGTTTAGCCTTAACGGGGTCGTTCAGAGGATATGCCGCCAGTTCGTAGCCATTACGGGCTATCATCCTTATGAAACCACTCCACAGCCATAATTGCTTCATGCTCAAGCGATTGGTACCCACTTGCCGTGCCCGACGAGTCGCCCTAACTCCACTCCATGGCTCAATAACTACTTTCTGAATGTCGGGCAATAGCTCATGAAGCCGCACCAGTGTCTTTTGGCTCTTGGAGCCAAGCAGGAAATATTCGGGCTTCCAGCCATCCGCCAGGTACTTCTTAAAAATTTTAACGATTGGTTCAATAGGTACGCTCCGCTTTACCTCGACGTGTAAAACCACCGGGTGGCCAAAAGTCTTAAGCACCGCTTCAAAGGTGGCTAAATCTGGTTTATGCTCGAGCAGTTCATCATAATTGTTACCGACAATACTATGTCGGTTGCCGTTCGGATCTGTAATGTGGGCATTGTGGTGCAGTATGACAATGCCGTCTTTAGTGACGCGCAAATCAAATTCCAACTCGTCAACCTTATGCTCGAGGGCTTTTTTTAAACTGGCTAAAGTATTTTCCGGCGCCAGGCCTCTGGCTCCGCGGTGTCCGATGATCTTCATCCTCATAGTGTACAATAGTCTCAGATAAACCAGAGGAGACATATGGCTGATTTTAACCAAGTACTAGAGACCGGCGACTACCGGAGTGGTGTCGTTAACACTGTCGTAGAAATTCCAATGGGCAGTTTCCTAAAAATTGAGTGGGACCGCGAGCGCGCGGCCTTTATGCTCGACCGTGTCGAACCGGCTATCTTTGCCAAACCGGTTAACTATGGCTTTATTCCTCAAACTCTCGATGAAGACGGCGACGAATTAGACACCTTAGTTGTCTGCGCCGAGCCAATTCCGACTGGCGTTTGGCTGGAAGCAAAAATAATCGGCATCATGAACTTTATTGATGACGGCGAGGCCGATCATAAGATTATTGTCGTACCGGCCGATGATCGCAACACCGGTGATAGCATCAATACGCTAGCTGACCTGGGTGAGCGCTGGACGCAACAAATTACCGAGCACTTCACTCACTACAAAGATCTCAAAAAACCCGGCTCTACTAAGGTCGAAGGCTTTGGTGACGCCGAAGCGGCTAAAGCTATAATTGCCGAGTCAATCGAACGCTATAAAAACAGCTAAGCATGAAAAAAGTTATTCCTGAAGACAGCGTACTCATCCCTGATCAGGCCGAACAGGTTTTTAAGGGCGAGATCTTCGATGTTTATCAGTGGCCACAAACTATGTTCGATGGATCAATGGCTACATTCGAGATGCTCAAGCGCGCCGACACCGCAAGCGCGATTTGCGTCACAGATAACAAAATTTTAGTTTTGGACGAAGAACAGCCCGGCAGCCGATCCCGCAAAAACTTTCCAGGCGGCCGCGTCGACCCAACTGATGCCAGTATTATTGATGCCGCGCAAAGAGAGGTTCTGGAAGAGACAGGCTACAGCTTCAAGAACTGGCGGCTTATCAAGGTTTTTCAACCATACGTCAAACTGGAGTGGTTTATTCATATAGTTTTAGCATGGGAAGTAATCTCACGGTCATCAACCATACCCGAACCTGGTGAAAAAATAAGCGTCCAGGCCGTATCATTTGACGAGCTAAAGCAGTTAGTAGACGCCAAAGCCGGCTATTTAGGCGAAAGCGCCGACATTTTTAAGAAAGTGAACAGCCTCTTCGAACTACTCGATCTGCCTGAATTCCAGGGTCAGCCAGTCGACCGATAAAAGATTATTCGAAGTCGGCTCTATTCTATTGGTTTGCGGACACTCTTTTATGTGATGCATATTATGCATCACATAGGCACACTCAATGCGCCTAATCCAGGAGTGGTAGATCATGCTCTAACGCAAGAGAGCAAACAAGGGTGTTGCATCCGTAACAGATTATTCGTACTATAAGAGCATAAGCATTACCTTAGACATTAAACAGGGGACAATACATGAAAACACGGGTGGCAATCAACGGCTTTGGAAGAATCGGCCGCAACGCTTTTAAAGTAGCTTTTGAGCGTAGCGATATAGAGATAGTAGCAATTAATGACCTGACAGCTCCGGAAACACTGGCTCATTTGCTCAAGCACGACACCAACTACGGTACTTACGGTAAAGAAGTTAGTCACGACGAAAAGGGTATTATCGTCGACGGCAAGCATATTACCGTATTCGCCGAACGTGATCCTGCAGCACTACCTTGGGCAAAGCATAAAATCGACATTGTCATTGAGTCGACTGGCTTTTTCGTTGATCCAGCCAAAGCTAGAGCGCATATTGACGCCGGCGCAAAAAAAGTCGTGCTCAGCGCTCCTGCTAAGGGCGAAGGCGCTACGACTATCGTGCTTGGCGTAAACGAAGACAAACTTGAAGTAGCCGAAGATATCATCAGCAACGCGTCTTGTACTACCAACTGCATAACTCCCGTGGCCGCTGTTATAGAAAGTAATTTCGGCATCGATAAAGCCATGATGACCACCGTGCA
>CAZQPT010000035.1:0-9592 GCA_964595295.1 uncultured Candidatus Saccharibacteria bacterium
CGGATATCATCTGATAATTCTGTAATGGATAGTTCGGCCATGTGCTAGGTATCCTTTCCCGCGGTGGTTAATTGCTTAAACTTATTCAATTTTGCTTCGACGCTCAAATCCAGCTGTTGGTCGGCCAGGTTCAGACGCACGCCGCCCAACAGGCCGGGATCATGCTCCTCGGTAATAATTATCTCCTTGGCATCAGGGTAAAGTTGTTTGATTTGCTTGATTATATCTGTCCTTATGCTGGCTGTTAGTGGGTGAGCGCTGTTGGCAATTACCTCTACGTGACCGGCTTTGGCCCAATCGGCCTGGACGTCACGCAGCACCGAATCCAACTCACCGACCCGGTTCTCGCTGAGTAGGTAGGCCGCGATTTCGTTAATATAGGCCTTGGAAGCACCACTTTTTAAAGTGTTATCAGCTATTACGCTGGCTATGCGGGTTCGGGCGGTTTTCATACGGTGGCACGACCTTTGAGGGCACGTTCAATTAGAGCGGCGTCTTTTTTAGCGTCGACTTTTTCTTCGATGATGGCCTCGGTGGCATCAGAAATCAGATTTACCAACTCTTTTTCTAATTGGTTACGAGCTCGGGCGGTATCTTGGACGATACGTTCTTCGGCTGACGCCAGAATGCCTTCGGCTTTAGCGTGGGCCTTGGCTTCGGCCTCACGAATAGCCTGACGGGCGCTTTCCTGAGCGCTAGCGATGATAGCGTCGGCTTCTTTGCGGGTTTCCTGGATAGTTTGAGCGACCTTATCTTCGAGCTTGGCACGTTCCTTTTTCATTTCCTCGCCCAGGGCTACACCACTCTCGATGGTGTTACGACGCTCTTGAAGCACTTTTAGGATTGGGGCGAAGGCGTAGCGGCGAAGCACCAGATAAGCCAGCACGAATGTAATCAGCTGAATGACAAAAGCCTTGCCATCAACGCCCAGAGCGCCGAGACCGGAAGAACTGTCACCAAAAATTGTTAGAGATTGTAGCATGTGCTCTGTTTAGATTCCTTATTTAACGATGAAGATTGACGCGAAGGCCAAAAGTCCAAATAACTCAACGATAGCCACGAAGATCAGGGCCTGACCCAAGAACTTAGCGGCTTCCGGGTTGCGACCGACGGCCTGCAAGTAGTTACCACCGATTAAACCGATGCCAATAGCTGGTCCAATAAAACCACCACCGATCATAAGACCTTTACCAATAATTGCCGTGTTAACCGCGTCTGTAGCTGCGAATATCATATTTACTTGCTCCCTTTATAATTAATTACTTGTCTAAAAACCAAAATAAAACTACCCACTAGATGTTTCCTCCGTGCGCGCTGGCCTGTGGGACCATTGTTTCAGGAACGTCATCTTCGGTCAAGTCTTCTTCCTCTGGGTGGGCGCTGCTATGATTGACGGCAATCGCCAGGTACATCGTTGCCAGGACGGTAAAGATGTAGGCCTGCAAGGCCGCGACAAGTATTTCCAGCAAGGTAAATGGCAGTGCGGTCAGCGAAGCGCCAACGTGGCCGAGATACGAGAAGACACTAATCACGATTTCACCAATGGTGATATTGAGGAATAAACGAAGCGACAGACTGAGTACTCGAGTTAAGTCCGTGAACATCTCTAGCAAACCAATCACGAAATACAGTGGATTCCAAGGGCTACCGATAAAGAAATGTCTTAGGTACTTAAGTGGTCCACCGGATTCTTTTATAGAGGCGAAGTAGACGGTTAACATGGTAAACGCGCCAATCGCCAGGGTAGCGTTTAGGTCACCCGTAAATGGCCTTAGCAAGGGGTTTTCGCCAGAGTGGAAGCCTTCGCCAACAAAAGGCAGTAGCCCAAGCCAGTTATTCAGGATAATGAAGAAAAACACGGTAACAAAATATGGCACGTATTTACGGCCGATTTTTTTGTCATCGAAGGCGTTTTCTACCAGATTGCTGATAAACTCTACGCCTGCCTCAACGAATTGTATGACTCCGCCTTGAGGTTTAACGGTTACCCGTCGGGCTACCCAGATCAGAAAAGCTATAATTACTAACGAGCTGATCCACCCATAAAGAATAGAGTTGGTAATCGTAAAACCACCTATATTAAACACCCCGGCCGGGGCCACGTGAACCGTAGGGCCAGTTTCGGCGAAGCGACCGAGAAGCGTGCCAATCATGAACTATGTTCCTTGCTTTTAAGATTACTAGTGTCTGGTGGGGCGTATACCTGCATTTGCCGCCAGACTACTCCGGCAAAACCAACCATCGCTATTAAAAAGCCGACGATTGTTAGTAGCGGTAGCATATGGAGTCGCCTATCGAGCTCATAGCCACCGATAATCGGCACCAGAACCACGGCTGCCAGTTGCCAACTCATGCTTAACGCGGCTGAGAAAAATTGATTTTGAGCGTCACCGCTTGTCTGCGGAGGTGTAACCACCGTTTTAACCGGCGTCGTCTGTCCTGCGGGGTGACCTTTAGGAGGTACTGGCGTCTGTTTCATTCTTTATAAGTATAACAGATGTGATCTATGTCACGCAACGGAGTTTTACTTTACTTTGTATAGTGCTATAATTAAAGGCATGAACGAACCAAAAATTACTGTCTACAGCGCCACCTGGTGCGCCTTTTGCCACACCGCCATGCAATATTTCGATAAACTCGGCGTAAAATACATCGACAAAGACGTCGAGGTAAATCCCGAAGCTGGCATGGAAGCCGTTAATAAATCTGGTCAGCGGGGTATACCGGTTATTGATATTGATGGCGATATTATAATTGGTTTTGATAAGCCCAAGATAGACGCGGCGTTAAAAGCCCACAATCTTGTTATTTAATCCGTGTCACTTTCACCAAGCACCCGGTCAGCCACCTCCCGAAAGCGCGCCAACAGAGAACGTCTGGATTGATTTCCATCGTCGCTAGAAGGCCTTTCGACAGCGATAGGTAGACATTCCGGAAAGGGCGTATATTCGATGTCATACTCTGGTTGCCGACGAGCGAATAAGGCAGCGGCATGCGCGGCGACCAAGTCTCGATGCCCAATAGTGATAATATGTTCTTGGTGATCCATCATGTTATATTGACATATAGTAACTAATAAAGCAAGTATCATGTCGTTCGAAGATTTTCAAACAAAAGACTCGGTAGTCATCGTTTACACCGGTGATAGCAAGGGCAAAACCACAGCCAGCCTGGGTCTTATGACGCGGGCTCTGGGCAATCGCTGGAACGTGGCTTTTATTCAGTTTATTAAATACTGGGGCGTTAGCGAACATGTATTTATACGTGATATTCAACCGTTGTACAAAGACCAGCTCCGTTTTTATAAGGGAGGCAAGGGTTTTTATAAGGCCGGTGACCTCAGTGAAAATCATGTTACGGAAGAACAACATAAACAGGCCGCCCTCGAAACATATAAAGAAGCTCTTGATTGCGCCACCAGTGGCAAGTACGACCTAGTTATCTGCGACGAGATTAATAACGCCGTTCATGACGGTCTGATAACCGAGACTCAGCTCAAAACTCTGCTAGAGAGCCGCTCTCCAAAAACCAGCCTGTGTTTTACCGGTCGTAATTTTCCGGAGTCTTTGCTTGATCAGGTAGACATTGCCACCGAGATGAAGAAGATTAAACACCACTTTGACGATAAATTTCTGGCCAATAAAGGAATCGACTTTTAGCTTATGGATAAACCCGTATTATATCTGATGGTTGGCTATCCGGGCGCCGGCAAGACAACCGTTGCCAGAGTTATCAATGACTACAACGGCGCTACGCATTTATGGGCCGATGCCGAACGCCATAAGCTTTTCCCGGAGCCAACGCACTCTAAAGAAGAAAGCGAACAATTATACGACAAGCTTAACGCGGCGGCGGCCTATCTGTTAGCCAACGGTAAAAGCGTGATTTTTGATACTAATTTTAACTTCTTAGCCGACCGCCAGAAACTACGTGATATCGCTGTCGACCAAGGTGCCGAGGCGAGGATCATCTGGGTTGATACCCCTGTGGATATCGCAAAAAAACGAGCCGTGCATACTAATGACACCCGCAATGGATATGCCCATACCATGACCGAAGAACAGTTCGATACCATCGTCTCCAAGCTGGAGCCACCAACTAAAGATGAAAAAATCATTAAAATTGATGGTACCAAACTTGACGCCGAGAGCGTGACGCGGTTACTTAAGTAGTATGCCCCGCAGAATCTCCCGCCGTACCCAAAAAAAGCTGATTGGCTTAGTGCTAGCGCTGTTGATTTTGTTTGCTCAACAACAGGGGTGGTTTAATGGCGCGGCCAAGGTTGCCGAAAAAAATCAGCCAGGTCTGTACAGCGTTACCCATTTCGTGGATGGAGACACGATTGGCGTTAGCATGAACGGCAAAGAGGAAAAAGTACGTTTCGTAGGAGTTGACACGCCGGAAACCCATAAGCCAAATACCCCCGTTCAGTGCTACGGCCCGGCGGCCTCGGCTTACACCAAGAGCATTATTGGCACCCAAAAAGTCCGCCTGGTATCTGATTCTTTAAGCACCGACCGAGATCGATATAACCGCCTACTGCGCTACGTTTACTTGCCGGATGGCACTAATCTTAACGAAAAATTAATCCAGACCGGCCACGGATTTTACTATCCGTATTTTCCATTTACCAAGTCCGAACAGTTTTCGGCCGACCAGGATAAAGCCATGGCCGCGCATCTGGGATTATGGGGGAATTGTAATCCCACGCGCACCGACAAAGGCGGCTACATTTCTAATCCTCAGTGAAACTTAAATTAATATTAAATTTAGTAAAAAAGTGGCTGATTTTTTTGCCGGCTAGCGTTCGCAGGAATATAATTAAAACCATGACAGATCTACCTCCCGTTTCCATGCAAGACCTCAGCAAGGTAGTTAATCAGGCTATGATAACAACCATGCCTGGCCTGTTAGAGGACGCTCTTAAAAGGGATGTTCCCGCAATCGTTAGACCAATTGTGGTCGAGGTCGTTCGGGATGTGGTTAGCGATGAGGTTAGCGGCATCAAAGCCGAGGTTACTACTCAGGGCACATTGCTTCGTACTTTAAGCAGTGACGTATCGAGCCTCAAGAATCAAACTCGCAAACTCGGCATTTTGTACGAAGACCTCGAGGGTAGATTTGATACGGTTATTGAATTAATCGAGGGCGACATGACGGTCCGGGATCAGGTAAAAACACACGAAACCCGTATATCAGACCTGGAAACTGGCCAAGCTTTGCCTAAGCGACATTTGACGTAGGGTCCACCCGGACCGGCACGGCCGCGCGGTAGGTAAGCGCCTGAAGCACCGAGAAACGCTCGGAGTCGGTAACATAGCCTCTGTGTAACAGGCGGGCTGGGAAGTAGGAAACAGCGCAGAAGGCCACGACTTCGTACATATGCCAGCGGGCCCGGATTTTGTGGTGGGCGTAGGTGTTAGGGCTAACCAGAACATAGTGCATAAAGCTAAGGTAGTTAACATCGATACGGCGCGAGGATACCTGGGCTTTGAGGCGCTCGTCGAAGACGACCCGGCCTCCAGCCTGCTGCAAGTGGATAGCAATATCGAAGTCTTCGTGCATGCCGCCTCTGTTACAGAGGCCGGCCTTGACCAGTGTCCAGGCCTGGCGTCGGATAGCCATATTGGCGCCCCACAGATAGACATTGCCTTTCATTAAGCGGGCCATCCGGCGTCGGAAGAACAGATCACAGCCGTTTACCAACCCCTGATAGGCGACGTTATAATATTGAGCCACGCCGGATACGGCGTCGATTGACTGGTCTTCAAAGACTTCGGCGACAGTGGTGATCCAATCCCGGGGAAGAATACTGTCGGCGTCGATACGGGCAATGATATCACCGCTGGCGGCGTTGAAGCCCCGGGTTCGGGCGTGTATAACACCTTGTTTGGACTCACTGAGCAAAGTAACGAAATCAAAGCCTTCGGCTACGTTAACTGTGCCATCGGTAGAGTTGTTATCTATAACGATGACTTCATGGGGTGTTTGGCTTTGACGAGCAATAGCCCGTAAGCAAGCACCTAGCTGAGAGGCTTCGTTGTATACTGGAATAACAATACTAATTCGTAATGCTCGCTGTCGTTTCATGCCTACCTATCATACCAAAATTCACACCAGAAAAAGCCTGCCATCTGTCATTCCCCGGCTTCTGCGCCTCTGTAACCAGCTGTTACCAAAACGCCGTTGGTTGCGGCGTCTTGTTGTAACTTTTATTGTGCTTTTCGCATTGGTAATGGCTTGTATGTACGGCATCGCCCAGTGGTATATTCATTCAGAGAGAAGTAAACCCTTAGAATTAGGCGTTAGCTTTATACCGGATTATGCCAGCAGCCTGGGGATTGATCCGCAGGAAACCATGGATGGCCTGCTAAATATAGGCGTCAGAAACTTCCGGTTAGTCAGTTATTGGAGTGATTCCGAGCAAACCCAGGGCGCATACGATTTTAGCCAGCTGGACTGGCAATTTAAGAAAGCCGAAGCCGCCCACGCCAACATCACCCTGACGGTTGGCCTGCGCCAACCTCGCTGGCCAGAGTGTCATAGGCCTGACTGGTCCAAGAACGAGCCTAGAAGTGTCTGGCAACCCCAGTTGGAGCGCTACATGCAAGCCGTAGTCGAACGCTATAAAGATTCACCGAGCCTGCACGAATATCAGCTCGAAAACGAGTACTTGCTTCATGGTTTTGGCGAGTGTACAGACTTTAGCCGCGACCGCCTGGTTAGCGAATATAACCTGGTCAAAAAACTTGATCCTAAGCACCTGATTATCGTCGGCCGTAGCAATAACGCTCAGGGCATACCGCTGGGCGCGCCAAAGCCTGATTTATTCAGTATTTCGGTTTACAAACGGGTATGGGACGGCAATGTTAGTCATCGCTATCTGGAATATCCGTTCCCGGCCTGGTATTACGGCTTTCTTGGTGGTACCCAACGGATACTACTGCACCGCGACATGGTACTAGGTGAGCTACAGGCCGAGGCTTGGCCGCCAAACGGTAAAACTATTACCGAAACCAGCCTTGACGAGCAAAACAAATCGCTCAACGCCTCCAGACTGGAAGATCGTTTTAGTTACGGCAAGGCAACTGGCATGCGCCAGATAGATATGTGGGGCGCCGAATACTGGTATTACCGTCTAAAAGTCCTGCATGACCCATCGCTTTGGGACGTGGCCAAAGATCAATTCAATGGAATTTGATTACCCACCCCAGCAATACATACTAAGTAATATTTATTAATATTTGTCATTAGTGGCGATTACCTCTATAATAGATCTGTTATGGCCAAGAAAAAACCGACCAATCAGCCAAAGAAGATAAGCAACCGCCGAGCTCGCCACGATTACGAGCTGGGTGATTCTTTAGTGGTGGGCTTACAGCTGACCGGCGCCGAGACCAAAAGCCTGCGCATGGGCCACGGCCATCTGCGCGGGGCCTACGTTACCGTCAAGGGCGATGAGTTATTTTTGATTAACGCCACTGTTGCCGGCACCAACGGTATCCCGATAGATGAGTCCGAGCAAACCCGGGCCCGTAAAGTGTTGGCCAAGCGCCGTGAGATAGACGCCCTAATAGCCGCCAAACAACAAGGTAACACCATTGTCCCCCTCGATATCCTGGTTGGCGGCCGTTATATTAAACTACGAATTTCATCTGGTCGCGGTAAAAAACTGTACGACAAACGCCAAACGCTTAAAGCCCGCGACGAAAAGCGGACAATTGACAGCGCCTTAAAGAATTACCGCTAAGCCTATGCTGCTATCTATAGACGTATCCGAAAAGTCGTTTGGTGACAAAATTTTGTACACCAATCTTAAGTTCGATATTAATCCGGGCGAAAAAGTCGGCCTAATTGGCCGTAACGGTACTGGCAAATCGACGCTTTTGCATCTTATTACCCGCGAAGACAAAGACTTCCAGGGCGAAGTAAACGTTAAGCAGGGCACAGTTGTGATTGCCAGCCGCCAGGAACACCACGGCCACGAAGCCAAAACCGTCCTGGAATACATTCAGGGTGACTTGCCAGAGTTCGAAAAGCTGCACCATGTAATACTGACCTATCCTGAACACATGGGCGACGACACTCGCAAAATGCAACGCTACAGCGATGCTCTGGAGCGCTTTAACCAGCTGGGGTACTTCCAGATAGAGGACGAACTTACCCAAGCCTTCAACGACTATCAGCTCGACCCGACCAAGCTGGAAGGGCCGCTATCAGAGCTGTCCGGTGGCCAAAAACGGATGGTCGAGCTTATAAAGGTTCAGCGCGCCCGTGGCCATCTGGCGCTGATCGACGAGCCGACCAACCACATGGATTACGTCGCCAAGCAGGCTTTTATAAAGTGGTTTACTTCGACGGACGAAGCGGTGATGGTTATTACTCACGACCGTGACGTGCTGCACCATGTTGATAAAATAGTCGAAATCCGTGACGGCCGGGCCTACATGTTTAAGGGCAACTACAAGCAGTACCTAAACATTAATAAGAACCAGATTACTTCACAGGTTAACGAGTACGATTTGGTGCAGCGCCGCATTCAGAACCTAACCAATGATGTTGTCCGCTTTAGGCGGATGAAGGAAAAGGCTCGTGATCCCGGCACCATCAAGCGCTTTAAGTCCCAGGAAATGCGGGCCTCCGCCGAACTAGCCAAGCTATCGACCGCCAGTAAACCCTCATTCTGGATCGACCGCGAAAGCGCCGAAGACCTCAACCCTAAGATGACCGGCGCCTACGCCAAGTACAAGGCCAAGAACATCCAGCTCGGTACCAAAAGCGAAGACAGCCGCTCGAGCAGACTACTAGTTGAAACCCGCGACCTCAGCCTGGGCTACGGCGACACACCGCTATTTGAAAGCATTAACTTGTCATTGCACGAAGGCGAGCGCGTCCGCTTACACGGCCGTAACGGCGCGGGTAAAACGACGCTGGTGAACGCCATCATCGCTAAAGCCCAACACGATACGCCACAGGCCAAGCAATTTAGCGGCACTATCGCCGTTGAGAAGGACCTGAATATTGGCCTCTACGAGCAAGAAATCGACACCAAGTTCTTGCCAATGAAGCTCAAAGACGCCATTCAGCAGTCGCATTTTGACAAAGACGTGCCCATCAGCGACCAAAAAGTGAAGCAATTGCTAGGCGAGTACCTATTCAATCCGGCCACAGATGGCGACACGCCCATAGAACGTCTCAGCGGTGGCCAAAAAGCCCGCTTCCAACTAATTAGAATGCTCCTAAGCAACCCGCTCCTGCTGGTCCTAGACGAACCGACAAACCACCTAGACCTGCCAAGTATAGAAGAGCTAGAAGACGCGCTGGCCAAATACCACGGGGCAGTAATCTACATCTCCCACGACAGCTTCTTCGCCGAAAAAGTAGGCGGCAGCACCATCCCGGTAGGCAACTAAAGCTAACTCTTTACCACCAGATAAGCCCCAGCATCTTGCCCATCCCCCCCACATCCGTTATAATTTCCCAAGTTAAGACATCACATTTTCCCATTTTAGGATATTCCGGCATAGCTCAGTGGTAGAGCGCCTCGCTGTTAACGAGGATGTCGCTGGTTCGAGCCCAGCTGCCGGAGCCA
>CAZQPT010000036.1:0-9076 GCA_964595295.1 uncultured Candidatus Saccharibacteria bacterium
ACGCCGGATTGGGTTAATTGGGTGGCGCTGGCGATACTAGGTAGTATCAGGCTGACGACCAGGGCGGCCGCTACTACTGAATAGAGTTTGTTTTTTAGCATGGTTTTGTTTTTTATTTTTGTTTTTATGTTAGTAACTTACCCCTATAGTAGCTTAGTTAGTTGTAAAGTCAAGCCTAAAAATTGCCGGCGGCCACAAACGTGAGTATTTCCTGATAGTCACTGGCCGCGATGTCGGTTGTCGCCGATTTAGCTTTCAAAACTAGTACGCCATTACCTCCGCTGACTGGGTTGTTACTGCTATATAGGCTACGGGTTATGGCGCTAACTATGCCGACATTCGTGCCGCTAACGTTATACGGGCTAGCAACGGTATATGGACCGCCGGAAGATGATGACACGCTACTATTCTGCGCGCCAAAGCCTTCGTTAATACTCGTCAGGTCGTTGCTAACGGCGTTAATCTTGTAGCCAGTTGAGCCGCTTAACAATCCACCATTTTTGCTAGTTATATATACGCTGCCTCCGGTGGTTCCATTGGTCGTGAAACTCGTGTTGACAGTATCGGAAGTCGTGCTTATATTACCAGCCGTTAGTGTACCCAGGCTAACAATATAAGGTGGTGATGCCGAGGCGCTGGTTACCAGACTAAAAGTTAAACTAGGCGCTGCCGTAGCTTGAGTACTCACAGGACCATAAGCGGATTCTGTGAATTTACCCTGAGTCGCACGTAGTCTAACGGAATAATTTGTGCTCGGTAGCAACCCGATCATAAGACTGCCCCCACTGCCACCCCAAGCAGTATAGGTACGATACTGGGTAGTGCTAAGCGTATTGGTTAACGTACCGTCGGGCTGGACGTAACGTATATCACTAACGAAGTTATCGGTACTAACAGATATTAGGTACGTCGCGTCGGTCGGATTATTCTGGCTATCAATAACGAAGTGCAGTTTGTTGTAATAAAGTCCACCGTTATTATCTATGGAGACTAATTTTGGCACGTTTGCCTGCTGGGTTTCAATAAAACCTGGTTTGGTACCGTAAAGGCTACCAGATGCCGTTTGCGGTTTACCATTTAGCCCTCCAGTAATTCCTTCCAGGGAATACGTAGCCGTGCTACTTTTTGCCGTGCCGCCACTACCAAAACCATAGCTGTTTAAACGATAGTTAGTGGTAGCCGGCAACGCGGCGAAGATCAAAACACCCAGTACTGCTAACTTTTCCATTCCTTTAACAGTAGCATTTTGGGCAAATTACTGCCACTGCCAGGCTTCGAGTAATGGTAGCAAGGCTTTTATTTCGTCGGCGTTATCGTTAGCTGCTGGATTTTGTAAACCGCTCGATATACTGATAGTCGCTAATTTATCGACATGCGTCCAAAAGGCTACTACCGAAGCGACCTGGGCGTCATTTGCTATCACGACCGATTCGCCATGTATCATTCGTGAAGTTATTTTATAGCGGGTCGGGTTTTGAGATCTTAAACGATAGGCAGAGCTATCGCTCAATCCTGAGCCTAAAGAGGACAATCCAATTGCTATGACTAAACTGCCGGTAGTAGAACTTTTGATAATAGTCTTTTGGTACAGCAAACCCGGTACGGCCTGACTACTTTCTTGCTGCCTATAGCCAGCGGGTAGAGGCAGGGTAAAGTACGACGTCTGTATTTCAGAAGCCGGAGCTTGTGGTTTTTGTTTTGGGGCAGATACTTTATTCGTTTTAGACGTTAAGGTCGTTGTTATCATCCCGTGCGACGGAGCCGAAATCTGATTTATGAATACGACTGCTGAAACAAGCATAAGCATTACTATAGCCCCTGTAATCCAAAATCTTTTGGGTAAGTATTTCAAGTTTATACGAGATATTTTCATGCTATGACAATTATACGGTATTGGCGATTAGGTAGTGCTGTGTAAGATTTTTAACACTTAGCTAAACCACTAGTGCTATACTTTAAATTAATTATCAACACACAAAGGAGCTGCCGTGGCCTATTATCAAGTGGATAAGACTGTGGATACGCGTGATTCACACAGTTTATTAATTATTCCCCCTTTATCTGTCATTTTGGTTAGCTGCTTTTTATTTGTTCTTTTACAGCCCCACCACGCTATGAATACAAGTCCGGCGTCGTCTTCCAGCAACACGCCAACATCAAGTAAGCCCCAACCGGCTCTAGCCTTATCACAAAATGAAGCCTTACCTCTAATTGATCCGGTCGTGGTGATCGATCACGCCAATGGCAGCCCTAGCAGCATATCTACGGCCACGCCTCAGCCAACCGTAGCCACGTCCAATAATTTACAGGCCGCTAACACTAACAATCAAGCGCCCAATACTCCTATTAACGTACCCACGACACCTAAGTCAAACTCAAAAAGCAATGAATCAACTCTCAAAAAAGTTACTAATACGGTTAAAAAGACTACCTCCAGCAAAAATCATAGGTAGACATTAATCAGATGAAGAGCGGTGTTGCGCGGCGCGCCAGGCGTCTATTTGGGCATGATTACCGCTTAAAAGAACGCTAGGCACCGCCATATCCCTAAATACTTCGGGGCGGGTGTATTGCGGAAATTCGACTGTTTTATCATCAGCCTGAAACGACTCGATTTCGGTAGAAGTTTCGCCACCCAAAACACCTGGCAATAGCCTGACCACTGAATCAATTAAAATCATGGCTGGCAATTCGCCGCCTGTTAGGACGTAATTGCCTACTCGATAGCTTTCATCGACCCACTCGGTAATCCGTTCGTCATAGCCTTCATACCGTGGACAAATGATGATCAGACCGCGTCCGTCCGCGGCTAGTCTTTTAGCGTCAGATTGTTTGTAGAGTTTACCCCGAGGCGTTGGCAAGAATACTCGGGCCTCAGGGTCGTTGGTTTTGGCTAGTTCAATGGCCTTAAACAACGGATCGACCTTAAGCAACATTCCATCACCGCCACCGTAGGGCGTATCGTCTACCTGCTTGCGTGGTCCGCTGCCAAAGTCCCGCAAATTAACAAAAGAATACTCAACCAGACCCTTATCACTGGCTTTCCAGAGCATGCTGTTACCCAAAACCCCGGTAAACATTTCCGGGAACAAGGTTATAATCTGGATTTTCATGGCGCTCATTACTTCTATAGTATCTTAAAATCAAAACAACCCCTATAAAAGAGGTTGTTTTGTCACATAAAGCTCTCATCTTTCGATGTCTCGCATTGAGCTTGTTTGTTTTTGCCTTTAAACATAAAGACTTAAACTTAATTTTACACCTTGGCGCGGTGTTTGGCAATTAAGGGCTAGACGTCTAGGTCGTCTAGGTCGGCCAACTCGGCCCGGGTTTGACGCATACGATCGCTGCTTGTTTTATCTTCGTCTGCCGCGGTAGTAGAGGCTGGCTCATCGGCATCTGGCTCGTCAGCAGGAACACTTGAAGCAGGCTCGTCTTGGTCTTGGTTAGTATTAGTTGGAGCTGGAGTATCGTTACGGTTAGTGTCACTGCCGTGAGCGTGCTCGCCAATGCCATTATCGATAATTTTTAAGTTATAGCGGGCATCGTTTTTAGTGCCCAACGCCCGTAAAAGCGTGCGTAGCGATTGAGCAGTCGCGCCACGTTTACCAATTACGCGGCCTAGATCTTCTGGATCAACTGTTAATTCAAGCAAGACACCTTTTTCGTCTATACGTCTATCTACGACTACTGCTTCTGGCTTACCTACTAGCGATTTAACTACGAATTCTATAAATTCCTGATCGATATTACTCATGTGACAGACCCCTCGGTTTAGCTTTAGCTTCTTTTAATTATAGCAAACGCGCTAAGGCGGTTTGTGAGATTTCTTGCCTAAGCTTGCTCGGCAGTGACGGTTTCGGCTGGTTCAGCGGCTTCTTCGACTGGAGCTTCGGCCTCAGTCTCGATAGGTTCTTCAGCAGGTTTTTCTTCTTCTTTAGGAGCGGCGGGAGCTGTACTGCGACGCTTATCGGAGTTACGTACTTTACGCTCTTTGTCGTCCTGAAGCTTAACCCAAGATGGTAATTCGACGCCATTGTTTTTTAATAAACGAGCGACGCGGTCGGATGGTTGAGCACCGTGTTCAAGATAAAAGGCTGCCTTTTCTTTGTCTAGGATAATGCTCTTGGCATGCGGGTCGTAGCTACCAAGTTGAGCTACAAGCTTACCGCTAGTTGGAGTCAGGCGGGATTCCTGGACGATTATACGGAACATTGCGTGACCTTTTCGACCAGTGCGTTGCATGCGAATACTTAACATATAGGGCTAAAACTCTTTTCTTTGCGTGACCTATTAGAACTACTAAAGATAATCTATACTATTTTACAGATAACCATCTCTGTTGTCAACCGCTAGCTGGTGGCGATATCTTTTTGGTAAAACTTTAGGGCTGCCTCGGCGGCTTTTTGCTGGGCGTGCTGTTTGCTAGGGCCATTGCCCTGCCCACGCAGCTTATCGTTAACATAGACGCCAACCGTGAAAATTTTATCGTGATCCGGGCCGTCTTCGGTCATAACCTTATAAATCGGGGTGGCTGAATCCTGGCTCTGAGCTAATTCCTGAAGATAGGACTTGGGGTCCATCCATGAACCGGTTGCCAGAATTTCTTCGAAAGTACTGATAATCGTTTCCAGGATAAAGGTTTTCGCGGGTTCATAACCTTGGTCGATATACAACGCGCCGACGACAGCCTCGAAGCTATTGGCTAATATCTGAGCCCGGGCTCGCTCGGTGCCTCGCTTTTCGCCGCGGCTCAGTCTTAGCAAGGGCTCAAAGCCGTTTTTGGCCGCCGCCGCTCCAATGCTTTCGGTTCGGACCAGGCTACTGCGCCAGTTGGTCAGAATGCCTTCCGGATCAGGATAATTATTGAATAGGTATTCAGTGACTGCCAACTCCAGTACGGCATCGCCCAGGAACTCCAGACGTTCGTTATGAGCGCTGACCGTCTTTTTGTGCTCGTTTAGGTAGGAGCGATGAGTAAAAGCCGTTACGAGCAAGTTGATGTCATTGAACTTTACGTGCAGTTTGTCGCTGGCGAATGCCTGGTAAGCATTGATATCCATGGTCTAGAGCTTTCCTTCTCGAATCTTTTTCATGCCCATTAATATTAGTTTTCCGATGTCATCATAGGCGATTTTGTCGACCGCGTCGGTGGCTGATAGCCATTTAATGTCGGTGAGCCATTCTTCGGGGTGGAGTTTATTAGTGTCACCGAGGCCTTCTACCAGATAAATGTGCATCGTCATTAACACCAAGGTGTGGCTTCGGCGATAGCGAAAGTTTACTTTGCCCAGCCAGCTATAGACTTTCATTTCCTGGAGCCCAGTTTCTTCGCGGATTTCGCGTTCGGCAGTTTGTTTTGGTTCTTCGCCTGGCTCGACGTGGCCCTTTGGAATCGTCCAACGGTTTTTGGCGTCCTTGATAAGCAGTATTTGCAAGTTACCTTTTGGATCACGGCGGAAAATGATACCGCCGGAAGTAGTTTCACGAACCACTTCGTCAATAGTTGGCCGATGCTTAGTAACCAGCTTTTTGATGCCCTGTAACGGCTTTGGTCGCTGCATTATTTTTTGACCACTTTTTTGACCGTTTTAGCAACGGGTTTTTTGACCGGCGCTTTCTTTTTAGTTAAAACTGGCTTAGCAACCTGAGCGGCTTCGCGATTTCGCAGAACCGTCCCTAGCACGCCGTTGACGAACTTGGAGGAATTGTCGCCACCAAAAGCCTTAGCCAGCTCAACGGCCTCGTTAATGACTACCTTGGCAGGCACGTCAGGATCGTTTTCCAGCTCGTATAACCCTATTCGCAGAACGATCCGGTCCATGCGGGCAATCTGATCTATAGGCCACTCAGGAGCGACTGGTTGCAAGGTAGCGTCTAGCTGTTCGGCAGCCCGACTAACACCATTTACAAGATTTTTAATGAATTCGACGTCGTCAATCGTCTCTTCGTAACGGGCTATATTGCGTTCAAGTACGGCAACCACGTCAAAATCAGTATCATTGGCGTCAATGCGAAGCTCCTGCTCGTAGAGCGTTTGGAGGGCTATGATGCGACCGAGGTGACGGTTGGAGGCCATGTTGTTAAATTTCCTTTTTAGATTCTAAAAGATTTAGACTTTTGCGGATTCGCGCTTGGTGGTACGGATTTTAACCGGTGACGTAGCGTTGACTTTTCGGGCCAGCTTTAAAATCAGATGACTACGGCGAGTGCCGGTCTTTCTGGGGCTGGTTCGTTTCTTTGGCTTACCCATGGACTGTTATCTCTTTCTTTGATTAACAAAACTTAGGTCCATTTTAGCTGATTTACGCTGTTTTCTCAAGGCCAAATGCTAATTAAACGACAAAACTGACCAATTTACCGGTAACGTAAATGGTCTTGCGGACGGTTTGCCCATCCAGATAACCGGCGACCTTTTCGTTAGATTTAGCCGCGTTTACTACCTCATCTTCAGCGGCGTCAGCTGAAATCTGGATTTCGCCGCGTAGCTTACCGTTAACCTGGATAGCTATGGTAAGCGTATCCTCGACCAGGTACTTTTCGTCATGAGTTGGCCACTCACTGATATGAATCGACTCTTCCTGGCCCAGCTGTTGCCATAGCTCTTCGGCAATATGTGGCGCGAACGGCGCCAGCAGCCGCAAAACTGATTCTAGCGCCCATTGCCATTCTACTGAGGCGTATTTGTCCTGAGCTTTGATTTTATAGAGCTCGTTCACGCACTCCATTAAGGCGGCTATGGCGGTGTTAAAACTCAGGACATGTAAGTCCAAACCGACTTTTTTGATGGTTTTGTGGACAATCTTTTGCAGCTCTACAGATTCGGCAGTACCGCCATCACTGTCGTTAAACTCTTGGACAAGTGTCCAGATTCGTTGCAAGAAGCGATTGGCGCCCCCCATACCCTCTACGCTCCAGGCCGCCGCCTGGTTCCACTGTCCGATAAACAGCTCCATGATACGAACCGTATCGGCACCGTAACCCTGATCAATTAAGACGCTCGGCTCTATGGTGTTGCCTTTGCTCTTGCTCATCTTGGCACCATCGGGTGCCAAAATCATACCTTGGTTACGCAGTGTTTTGAACGGTTCTTGAAAGTTAATTAAGCCTTGGTCGAACATTACTTTGGTCCAGAAACGGGCGTAAAGCAGATGCATAACAGCATGTTCAGCGCCACCAATGTAATCATCGACCGGTAACCAATATTTAGCTTTTTCTGGATCAAAAGCCATCTGATCGTTGTGTGGGTCAGCAAAGCGCAGGAAGTACCAACTAGAGCAGGCAAAGCCATCCATGGTGTCGGTTTCACGTTCGGCTGGGCCACCACACTTAGGACAAACAGTATTAACGAATTCAGGGACATTAGCCAACGGGCTGCGGCCATCACCGCTCGGCTCGTAAGACTCGATTTCCGGCAAAACTACAGGTAACTGATCTTCCGGCACGGCCATGGCACCGTCTGTAGGACAGTGAATAATTGGAATCGGCGCGCCCCAGTAACGTTGGCGGCTAATCAGCCAATCTCGCATTTTATAATTAATCACTTCCTTGGCAACTCCAGCGGCAACGAAATCTTCCAGAATCTTTTCGCGCAAGGCTTCGGAACGCATGCCATTGTATTTATCCGAATTAATAACCACGCCTTCCGAGTGAAAGTCGGAATCTTTGTCGGTTTGCAGTACCTGGCGAATTTCCAGGTCATATTTTTGGGCAAACTCATTATCACGATCGTCATGAGCCGGCACGCCCATAACGGCGCCTGTTCCATAGCCCATCAGAACGTAATCGGCTATCCAAATAGGAATCTTTTCATCGTTGGCCGGATTTATAGCATAGGCGCCAGTAAAGACGCCTGTTTTTTCTTTATCGCCTTCGCTCTGGCGCTCAAGGTCACTTTTGCTTACGGATTGTTTAACGTAATCGTCGACGGACTGTCGTTGGTCGGTGGTAGTTATACTTTGAACTAATGGATTTTCGGGAGCCAACACCAAGAATGTCACGCCGAATTGAGTATCGTGACGCGTAGTAAACACCGACACCGTATCTTGGTTGTCGGCTATCTTAAAAGTTATTTCGGCGCCCCGCGAGCGGCCTATCCAGTTGCGTTGCATGGACTTAATCGCGTCTGACCAGTCCAGGTCTTCCAAGTCATCAACTAAACGGTCGGCGTAGTCGGTGATCTTAAAGAACCATTGTTTGAGTAGCTTTTTCTCGACCGCGTGACCGCAGCGCCAGCAAAGCCCGTTTTCGACTTGCTCGTTAGCCAAGACGGTTTTATCGTGCGGACACCACCATTGCAGGCTTTCTTTTTGATAAGCCAGACCCTTGTTAAAGAGTATTAGGAAGAACCACTGAGTCCATTTGTAGTACTTAGGGTCAGTGCTGTCGATTTCTCGTGACCAGTCGTAGCTAAAGCCCATTTGCATTAGCTGTTGCTTAAAGCGGGCGGTGTTTTCGTCGATAGCTACCCTAGGGCTAACTTTGTTTTTAATAGCGTAGTTCTCAGCCGGTAGACCAAAAGCGTCCCACCCCATAGGGTGCAGGACGTTGAAGCCTTTCATGCGGTTGTAGCGGGCGATTACGTCACCAATAGTGTAATTGCGGACATGACCAACGTGCATGGCGGCACCACTGGGGTACGGAAAATACTCCAGGACGTACTTTTTAGGCTTAGCCGAATTGTCGGAAGCCTGGTAAATTTTATCGGCCTCCCACTGGGCCTGCCACTTGGGTTCCATGTCTTTGGGGTTGTATCGTTGCATAACAGATTACATTGTAGCAAACTATCTCTTCCCAAGTCAGGCTATTCCCACTCGGTTGTGGCAGGCGGTTTGTTGGTTAGGTCCAGGAATACCTGTGAAATGCCAGGAACTTCAGCTAAAATTCGATCGGCTATTTTGGTTAAAAACATGGCTGGCAGATCACGACCTGGAAGCATGGCCTGAACGGTCATAAACGTGCTGGTGGTAACCGGCCGGAGAACGATAGAACGTTGGCCGGTCTTACCGAATGACAGTGGTATTAGCACGACAGGAAATTGTTTGATATCACCCAATAAGTTGGCCGACCGCATTTC
>CAZQPT010000037.1:0-2826 GCA_964595295.1 uncultured Candidatus Saccharibacteria bacterium
GCAGCTTCGTTTAGTTTTTCCATTAAGTCATACGTGAAGTTAACGTTCAACTTTTTGGTCGTCGAATTTTGGCTACCCATGTTTTATACACCTTTCTTGCATCCTATATACCTGTTTTATACATACAGCATACATATCGGTAAAAATTGTCGAGCAAAAACCCGAGACCTTTTTAAAAAATTTAAGATATATTTAAGACAAGGTGCTATAGACCCAGGTTCGGTTGATCTACAAGATGCTCGGGGCCTAACCGTCCAAGCATTGGCAGTAAATCTTGTAAACGTTGTCTGGTAAAACGGAATTCTCTGGGGTGCTCTGAATCGTGTTCCTCCATCTCTTCTTCAAGTTGAGCACTCCGCTCATCACGCTCTTCTACGGTAGGGCTTGAATCATAAAATGCTTTAACTTCAATATGGTGATCAGTCGGACAAGCTTTTGGAGACAGATCATATGGTGTCTGAGACGTTGTGTCTGAATCATAGCCTGCCTCCCACTCTGGATAATACCAAGGGCGCCAATCAACGGAATGGATGTTGCGAGTAGCAAGACGTATGCCTTCAACTACTATCAGCGGAGGTATTACTTCAACCGTCCAGCCCATAGAATATTCATCTGTAGCTAAATCGTGTACTTCGCCAATATTTATGATGAGACGTTTGCCGTCTAGACTAAAGTGCGAAACTTTCTCAATATCTACAGTCTCGTCTTCTTCTTCGTCAGCAATATATTCAGCGTCAGACGGTTTAACTACTAATTCTAACAAGGGGGATAGTCTTTCAACGGCCGCGGCAAAATCTCGCTTTTCACTATCGCTGATTTCGTGATGTATCGTACGGCTCATGCTGCGAATTATATAACTTTATGGTAGTTTGTTCAAATAGACCGATTTGTTAAGATAATTCGTTTTAAGTTTAAGCGCCTCTTCTGATCTGTTATACTGGATTAAATTATGATTAAAACTAAAGACGATATAATTGCCCTGCCTAACCCGCACCTAAGGCAGAAATCAGCTCGCGTTGGTCTTGTTACCGATGAAATTCGCGATGTCGTGCAGGAGATGCAAGACGCCACGATCAGTTGGGATGTTAGTCGCGAGCACGAAGTCGGCGTGGCCCTAGCCGCCGTTCAAATTGATCGACTTTATAAAATCATAGTCATCCGCAACAACTACGACGACAAGGAAGATCATACTTTCACGACCTTTATTAATCCGGAAATTACTAAGCTCGAGGGCAAAATGCTCGAAGATTACGAAGGCTGCCTGAGCGTACGTAGTGTCTATGGCAAAGTTAAACGCTACGAAAAAGTTAAGGTTAAAGCCATCGATATTCAGGGCAAAGAATTCCGGGTTACCGCCGAGGGTTTCTTGGCCCGGATCTTCCAGCACGAGATCGATCATACCAACGGCATTGTTTTTATTGACCATATAAAAGACGATTCGGAAGCCTTTTTTCACTTAGACGAAGACGGTAAATTACAACCATTGGATTATAAAAAAGATGTCGAACAAAATAGTATTCTTTGGTAACGAACGATTGGCCATCGGGCTTAGCACGGACGTGCCCGTGCTCCGGTCTTTGATTGCCGCCGGCTATCAAATAACAGCGGTGGTCGTGGCTCAAAACGATATTGGTAGGTCGCGTAAAGAACGTACCCTGGAAATTGTTCAGGTCGCCGAAGCCAATAATATTCCGGTGCTTGCGCCATCAAAATTAGCCGAGGCAAAAGACGAAATAGCGGCCTATGACGCCGAGATCGGCGTGTTGGTAGCCTACGGTAAAATCGTGCCACAAGACGTGATTGATGTCTTCCCGAATGGCATTATAAACATACACCCGTCGCTTCTTCCAAAACACCGCGGGCCAACTCCAATTGAAAGCGCCATTTTAAATGGCGATACGGAAACCGGCGTTTCGTTAATGCGACTTAGCTCAAAAATGGATGCCGGTCCGGTTTACGTTCAGCAGGCCGTTCAATTAACCGGAGCCGAAACTAAGCGCGAGCTGGCCGATCAGCTGATTGCTGTAGGCAAGGATATGCTGCTGCTACACTTGCCGACCATTTTGGATGGTTCGTTTAAACCCCAGCCGCAAGACGAAGATAAAGCGACTTACGACAAGCTGCTTGATAAATCTGACGGTATGTTGGACTTTCAAAAACCAGCCATCAAACTGGAACGGGCGGTTCGGGCTCATGCTGGCTGGCCACGCAGCCGGGCTAATATAGGCTTGAGCGAAGTTATCGTTACGAAAGCTCATGTCGTAGCTACCGACGGAGTAGCCGGTACTCTCTGGTTCGGGGATAAACAGATTGGAATATTCGGCAGTAAGGGGTTACTTATTATCGACCGGCTGATTCCCAGCGGTAAAAAAGAGATGGATGGCAACGCGTTTTTAGCGGGCTACAAGCCAAACTAAGCAGCTATCAAATCTCTGTCCCTGTCGAAGCGAACATCACCCAGGCCAATACCACCCAGGCCGGGAGGATAACGATGGTTCGGATTTAACTCTACGGTCTCACCACCTCGATTATCTGGACCGTGGTCATCTGGGCGATCCGGACCTCTCTCACCTCTTAACTCACCCAGTTCGCCGGCCAATAACATGTCAAGACCTATAGCAAACTGGCGCGGATCCATGCCGCGCTTTCCGTATCCCTCAACTGAATCCAATGAATTAAAACTAGCCATAGACCCCCCTACCTTTAAGAGCTTATGTTATACCCGGCATCGGGTTTTGGCTGTAATAATTCTTGCTTGCGGTATGTGATATAAGCAGACTATTGAGCTGGACCAGCTGGTGGTTGCTGCTGCGGATACTGGGGCTG
>CAZQPT010000037.1:2926-5156 GCA_964595295.1 uncultured Candidatus Saccharibacteria bacterium
TGGGGCTGCTGTGGTTGGGGTTCAGGGGGCTGAAATTGTTGAGGCTGAGGCTGTTGTGGTTGTGGCGCCGCGGCGGCTTGGCTGGCGGATAGTATCTGAGGTGCTGACTGGGCGACTTCGCTTTTTAGCTTGTCGAATTCTTCCTGAACGATGTCTTTATAGTTGGGAAAGTTGGTTTCCAGCCACTTAAATGCGCCGGCGTCATCTTTGGCTTCGAAGTACTGCTCGAATTCATCGAGCTGCTCGTTTGTCATCTGATCGGCCAGGCGAATTCCTACGCGCATCTCCAAAGTTTCGTAGACATGCTTTAGGAAACTATTCTTTTCGGCTTCAGGTAAGCTGTCGAGACCTATTTCTACCAGTAGCGTGTTGTCGATCTTTAGCATAAGATTATTGTATCATCCTTTGTTAAGAGCAGAGCTAAAAGCTATCCGAGTCTAGGTTTTCGAACGTTAAGACAGGCCTAACTGGTTCGTTAATCGATAGTAGATCATCGCTTAAGTCTGGTATTATTCGCCATTCGCGTAAATTAACTAGCTCAAAGGCTAAGTCATCGGCTACGTTAAACTGATCCATGGTGAAGCCAGGCTCAAGATTCACGGTAACACCAGCGCTAGTACTTGAACACTTGGCTATTGGCACGTAAGATGACTCGCCAAACAACTCGCCGCCTATCTCTTCGGTTACCCAGTACAACATGACGCCTGTTTCTGTTTCGCCTTCTACCTCTGATGGCTTGACGCTAACGGCTACTCTCACGACTTTTTCGGGGTCTATCCTCGGCACGGTCTTAAGCGCCGCCGTTGTGATACCGGAGTTAAATAGCTCTATGGCATGCTCGTCTTGAATGGCGTCTAGTCTGACCCGCTCTTCTTCGAGCCAATTCGGGTTGGATTGTGGCGCTTCATTATGTGACATGATGAAACCCTCCTTATATATTATAACTGGCGCTGTATAGCCTGGCGAGTGAACAGTTCGATGTGATCGCCTTCTTGGAGATCGAGACGCTTATTGGTTTTTAGGCTAATACCGCACATTTCACCTTCGAAAACCTCTTTTGTGTCGGCGGGACCACGTTTTAGCCCGGTGACTTCGACTTCGTCAATTTTTTCTTTGTCGCGAGTAACACGGGCCAGAGCCGGAGCTGTGAGCTTGCCTTTAGTTACTTCGCCGCCGGCGATAACGGCGCTCTTGGTGGTGTTAAATATACCCCTTACGACCAGGCGGCCGAGCTCGGTCTCGATAATCTCTGGACTTAACAGATTGGAAAGTTCGGCTTTAACGTCGTCGATTAGTTCGTAGATAACTTTGTAGAGACGAACGCGGACTTTGTCGCGGCTGGCTTGTTGCTTGCTACTGGTCGACAGACCAACGCTGAAGCCGTAAACAATCGCCTTACTACTGTGCGCTAGGTGCAGGTCGTTTTCGCCGACCGGGCCGACGCCAGAGCCTACTATACGGACCGAAACTTCGTCGGTGTCCATGGCCTTAAGACTGTCTATAACAGAGGTGAGTGAGCCCTGAACATCGGCTTTTACGATGATGTTGAGTTCTTGCAATTTGTTGTCACGGTTGATTAGGCGGATGAGCTCGGAGCTGCCGATGTCGGTACGGCCACCGGCGGCCTGCTTGTCGGCGGCGGTACCGGACGACTGGGCACGAGCTAGTTTTTCGTTGGCCACGACGCTAAATTCGTCGCCAAATTCCGGCAAAGTCTTAAAACCACTGATTGTAACCGGCGTTGATGGAGTAGCGATTTTGAGTGGCTTGCCATCGGTTGTTTCTAGGTTTCGAATCTTGGCGTAACTACCGCCAGAGACGATAAAGTCGCCAGGTTTTAGGGTACCGGTTTCGACCAAGGCGTTGGCGACCGGGCCACGACCTTGAACGACGTGAGCTTCAATAATAAGACCCTTGGCCGGGACATCGACGTCGGCTTTGAGCTCTTCGACGTCTGTTACTAGTAAGATCATGTCTAGTAGCGCCGGGATACCATCTTTGGTTTTAGCGGAAACTGGCATAACGATAGTGTCACCACCCCACTCTTCAGTTAATAAGTCGTGCTCGGAGAGTTGTTGCTTGAGGCGACCAATGTCGGCGCCTTCTTTGTCCATTTTATTGGCCGCGACCAGGATTTTAACACCTGCTTTGCGGGCAAAACGTATAGCTTCGATGGTTTGCGGCTTGATGCCGTCATCGGCGGCCACCACTATAATAACGATGTCGGTTA
>CAZQPT010000037.1:5256-7669 GCA_964595295.1 uncultured Candidatus Saccharibacteria bacterium
GATACAGGGATAGATAGCCGCTCGGCCAAGGTGCCGACGGTGATCATGTCTTCGATTTCGATGTTGGTCGTGACCGCGGACGCGTCTTGCGGTGATTCTGTGACTTCTGCCATACGCGACTCCTTTCCGGCCTCACGGCCTTAGATGTTATTTTTCGGTCTTAGCCTTAGCTGGTTTAGCTTCTTTTTTGTCGACTTTTTCGGCCTTGGCTGGCTTGTCGGATTTAGCGTTTTTGGCGTCTTTGAGACTTAGAGCGATTTTGCGGTTCTCGGTATCTATATCTAGAACTTTGAACTGCTTCTTTTCGTTGAGCTTGAACAGCTGCTCGGGGTCAACGGCTTCTTCGTCGCTCATCTCAGAAACGTGGACTAGAGCTTCGACGCTTGGGCTAATCTGTACGAAAGCGCCAAACGGCGTGATACGCGTGACTTTGCCTTCTACTACATCGCCAGGCTTAAAGGCTTTAACCTGTTCTAGCCATGGGTCCTCAGACATTTGTTTGATGCTCAGGCTTAGGCGATCTTTGTCGATAGCGATGATTTTGGCTTTAAGATCTTCGCCAACTTTAACGTAGTTGCGAGGATTGTCGACCCGTTCCCAGGAAATCTCGGAAATGTGTACCAGGCCTTCGATACCATCAACGTTTACGAAAGCTCCGAAGTCGATAACGCCGGTGACGACGCCTTCGACGGTATCGCCAACTTTGAGTTCGGCGAATCGTGACTGCATGTCGTCTTTGACGGCTTCTTTTTCGCTAAAGATTAGTTTGTTGTCTTTGCGGCTAACGTCTAGGACGCGGACACGCAAAGGCTGGTTAGTGAGAGCATGTAGTTTCTGTAAAATTTCGTCCTTATCGGCACCGGATACCCGTGGGTAGTGACCGGCAGCCAGTTGTGACACAGGCAGGAAGCCACGAATGCCTTCCAGCTCGACTAGTAGACCGCCACGGTTTGCATCGTAAGGGGTAACCTCGACGATTTCGTTGGCGTCGACGATACGCTGAAGTTCGTCCCAACCACGATCTTTGACGGCTCGCTTCATGCTAAGCAAGGCGTGGCCCTCTTCCATTTCGGGGTCGATAACGCTTACGGTTACGCTTTGACCCTCTTCGAGGTTTTGGCCGTAGCCAATCTCGCGACGCATAACGACGCCGACGCCTCGGGCACCGAGGTCTATCCAGACCTCGTTCTTCTTGATAGCGGTGACGACGCCTTCGACGACTTCACCTGTGTTCAATCCGCTGATGTCACTGCTCGCGAGCAGCTCATCCATTGTTAATTCTTTTGACATTTCTTAGGTGTCTCCATTCTGTGGTGTATTTCTCGCGTCAGCAAATAACGGCTTTTGAGCTCGAACTTCCGTTTTTCACTTATGAACCAGTTAATTTGCTGATGTAAGATTACTTCTATTGTATCTGATAAACGTCTTTACGTAAAGAGGTGGGCTGTTTAGCCTTCTACTGTCGGTCTTTGGCTCGTCTATTTTGGGGCATACATGTTTTATACATCTTTTGGGTGTATAAAACATGTATATTATGCGGATATTATACACATCAACAAAAATCGATGAGAGAAAACTCCAGAGCAGACAGAAAATGTTCGTATAGGACCCCCGCGGTCTGCTAGAATTACGGTATGTATGTGGGTATAGATATCGGAGGCACGAAAACACTGGTTGCAGTGCTTAATAACGATGGCACGATTGTCGAGCAAACCAAGTTCCCCACCCCTAAGAATTACGATGTATTCTTGCTTGAGTTAAGGCATGTTTTGGCCCATTTTGAGCATCAGGATTTTAAGGCTGGTGCCGTCGGCATGCCGGTAACTGTCTTTGACCGCAAACATGGCCGGGGTCTTAGTTTTGGTAATCTTCCCTGGAAAAACGTGCCAATCCAGCACGACGTGGAGCGTATTTGCAAATGCCCGATCGCTGTCGAAAACGACGCTAAGCTAGCGGCTTTATCAGAGGCCATGTTGCTAAAACACAAGTTTAGAACCGTTTTGTACGTAACCATTAGCACTGGCATTGGTATCGGGCTGGTTGTGAACGGCCAGATCGACACCAGCATCGGTGACGGTGGGGGCCGGGCCCTGGAAGTAGTTCATAAGGGTAAGTACTTACCCTGGGAATCGTTCGCGTCTGGACACGCGATTGTCGAGCGCTATGGCAAACGGGCCGAAGACATTCATGACCAAACTACTTGGAAAAAGATTTGCCGCGATTTGGCGCCTGGTTTTATAGAACTTATAGCCATTATGCAACCGGAGGTCATCGTGATAGGTGGCTCGGTCGGCAGCTACTTCGAACGTTATGGTGATCTGTTAATGGCCGAGATTAAAACCTATCATATCCCTTTGGTTACCCTCCCCGTGTTGCGTCAGGCCGAGCGGCCCGAGCACGCCGTGGTTTATGG
>CAZQPT010000037.1:7769-8867 GCA_964595295.1 uncultured Candidatus Saccharibacteria bacterium
GGTAGTTTCGGCATAATAACTCCTTCCAATAAAAAGTAGGCCACCAGATTTATAATAATCTGAATGGCCTACTGATTACTGTAAAAAAATCGTCAGATCTTTAGGCAGATTTTTTGGTGCTGGTGCGTCGGCTAATGCGGCCGCCTTTAGCGCCAGCGGCGCGAGCTAGATCACGGTTAGCGAAAAAGCCACCGGTCTTTCCGAGCTTACCGCCCTTAGCACCGATTTTTGAGTAAAAATCGCTACCGTACTTAGTCTTGTTTGTTGCTGCTGCGGCCTGGCCGCCTGCTTTAGTTCCTGCCATTTTGAGTACTCCCTATCCTTAGTTACTCCCGGGAGTAAATAAAAAGGGCCCCATCCTTACGGACGGAACCCTCTTCATTTCTCTCGAAATTAACCCTATCTTATCACGCTATTGCTTCGAAGTCAATAAGCTTGTACTTAAACTTGCGAGTAAGATAGGCTCTCGCAGTTAACCTCTATGAACGGCGGGAGATGCTGCCACCAATGGCGCCATAGTGACTGGCGCGTTTACGACCTTCCGATCCAGCGGCGAAACCACCGGTGTGGCCGGCTTTACCGCCCATGCGACCAATTCGTGAATAAAAGTCCGAACCATATTTCTTCTTATTCTTCTCCGCGGCCGTACGACCGCCCTTGGCTGTTCCAGGCATAATGAAAACCTCCTCTTTATTCGAGGCAATAGTAATAGGGGGTGCCTCGAATATGGTTATGGTAACGCACCTAACCGAGTGGGGTCTGTAAAAAATCCCGCTTCTGGCGTAGCTATTAGCGTTTTGTGGTTGGAGTAGTAGCTGGGGTCGTAGTTTTAGCGGGGGTGGCGGCTTTTGTGGAGTCGGCGTTAAAGGTTAACGGCGCGACTAAAACGATCTTGTTGGTGCTTGGTCGATATAGAATCGCTTCGCCGGCCTTAACGTACATCAGAACTTTGTCGCCGTTTTGAGCGTTGGCGAAGAAGCTGGATTGCTGTTTGGCCTTGGCGGCGTCGCTGACGTTGGCTACGGTTGGGGCTTCACCACTAGGAAGGTTCATTAGAGCACCGACTTTGGCGATCAGCTCTTCGGTCTGCTTCTGAAT
>CAZQPT010000038.1:0-8384 GCA_964595295.1 uncultured Candidatus Saccharibacteria bacterium
ACTTTCTGGTTGACGGACGTGCCTTCGTTACTGCGAACGAAGCGCTGTGGTTCGTATGTATTGGTGCCGTCTTTATACTTAACGACTACCGCTTGTGCGCTAGCTTTGATGACTTCGCCATCAAACTCGGCCAAAACAACCTGACCGGTGTTACGGGCAGCTGAAGTTTCCAGTCCAGTACCAACGATTGGTGACTGCGGCTGAATAAGTGGAACGGCTTGGCGCTGCTGGTTGCTACCCATTAAAGAGCGGTAAACGTAGTTCTTTTCTATAAAAGGAATCAAACCGGCTGAGCTACCAATAATCTGGTTACGAGAAGCGTCGATGTAATTAACTTCTTTGGAGTCGACTTCACCGGCTTTTAGGCGGATGCGCGCGCTGACACGTTCGTGAACGAAGCGGCCCTTGTCGTCTAACACGCTACCGGAACCGGCGATAATTGCCGTTTCTTCTTCGTAAGCGTCAAGATAAACAATTTCATTAGTAACCACACCCTTAACGACTTTACGGTAAGGTGTTTCCACGAAGCCATAATCGTTGACGCGGGCGTAGTTAGCCAGGTTAAGAACCAGGCCAATGTTAGCGCCTTCTGGGGTTTCTACGGCACAGATACGGCCATAGTGAGTGGCGTGAGCGTCACGAACTTCAAAACCGGCGCGTTCTCGGCTTAGACCACCCGGGCCCATAGAGCTTAAACGGCGTTTGTGAGCTAGCTCGGATAGTGGGTTAATCTGGTCCATGAACTGTGAAAGCTGTGAACTAGCGAAGAATTCACGAACAGCGGCTACGATAGGGCGAGCATTAATTAGCTGGCCCGGCCCAACAGTTTCGATTTCGGACATGCTCATGCGGTCTTTGGTATTTCGCTCCATGCGAAGCAGACCAATTCGGAACTGTCGCTGAACGAGCTCACCAACCAATTTAACGCGGCGATTAGCCAATGAATCAATATCGTCGGCAGGATCCTGGGTGTTATTAAGACGCATCAGCTCGGCAATGATAGCTTCGATGTCTTCGAGACGCATGACGCGATTTTCGAGAGTATTTGGCACGTCCAGGTTAAGACGCTTGTTGATTTTGTAGCGACCTACGCGGCTAAAATCGAAGCGCTTGTAGTTGTAGAACATGTTCTCTATAAGAGACTTGGCGTTGTCGACTGTGGCCAGGTCACCGGGGCGGAGACGGCGGTAGACCTCGATGAGAGCTTCGTTTTGGCCCTTAGTAGGGTCTTTGTCTAGGGTAATTTCCAGATGGCTGACTTTGCCGGTGTCGACGTTTTTGAAGGTTTCTTTCATGCGAGCTTCGGTAACGCCAAGGGCTCGTAGCAACGTAGTGACGGCCATCTTACGCTTACGATCAATCTTGACATACATAGCGCCGTTGGCGGCGGTTTCGAATTCGAGCCACGCGCCACGGCCAGGTATAACCTTGGCACCATAAAGACTGGTAGCCCCATGTGGTTCAGCAGTAAAGAAGACTCCGGCGGAACGAATTAACTGGCTAACGACGACGCGTTCGGCGCCATTGATAACGAAAGTGCCACGGCTGGTCATCCATGGGTAGTCACCCAAGTAGATTTCCTGTTCTTTAACTTCGCCGGTAACCTTATTGGTCAGTTCGACGTTGGCCATTAACGGAGCGTCGTAACTGACGTTGTTTTCACGAGCAGTAGCCTCGCTAAGCTTGGGCTCGCCAAACTTGTAGTCTTTGAAACGTAGTGATAATTTTGTGCCGGTGTAGTCGTCTATCGGACTAATCTCGGCTAGTAATTCGCCTAAACCCTCTTCCACGAACCATTGAAATGACTTATTCTGGTGGTCAACTAAATTTGGTAAATCGAGCGCGTCATCGGCATCCGTAAAAAATACTCTTTGTGCTTTATTCTGTGCTTTGCTAACCGTTGTTTTCGCCATACGCGTTACTAATCCCCCGCTGAATTAATTACTAATAGATCTAAATACATCGTCTCTAACAGGTATAAAACACCCATTAAGTGTCCAAATTACGCTTTGATTTTGTTAGTTCTAGTGTTTGTTTAGTTTGTTCGGCCGAAGATCCTAAACTAAGGGTGTTTGGCCAATGAATAATCATAAGCGCCCTAATTTACACTACTTCTTGATTACTATTATAGACGGCTCGCTGTTAATAAGTCAACCCCTGCCAGTTTGTCTAGCGGACGGCCCGACGAGAAACGCCCGTATAGCCCCAATCCGCCTGACCAACGACTGCCTGGCCATTGTGATCTAAGAAAGCTATTGGCATGCGGTTGTCTTTATTGGGCTTAAGCCCCAAATCTCGTACGAGTGTCTGTTCCCAGGTATCAAAAGACACGTCCTCGACGCCTCGCGCCAGAACACCACCTTCGAACAGTGTCGCCGACGTGATTAAAGGGTTATCAGATTGATCTTTCCTTAGCTGGAAAGATTGGTTTTCATATATACCGCGACGTTGTCTTTGATAAGCCGTTTCGACTACCACGAACCGCACCAGTTGATTAGCATTATCGTGATCATAACCGCTCAAGGCGTCCGCCGGCCATTGATTTAAGAACGCCAGTCGACCACCCCAATGTAGCAATTTGCCATCTCTGGCATTTGCCCAAGTTCTAACTGTTTCCTGGCGACTGATCGGGGTGTTTGGGAGCGCTAAAACAATTAATGGGCTATCCGGAGTTTCATATAGCCCATTTTCTGTCTGGGTAGCCATGAAGCGGCTCTGAGTTAGCCAATCGGCCGCCCGGCCCGGCAGCTCGTCTTCGGGGACAATTTGAATTTTTTGAGCCGCCTCGCGGCCTTTGTTAAGCTCAGTCGTGACCTCGGTATATAAATAAGCTGATTGTTCGACGGTCGCCAGCAAAACGCCTCTAGCGCCATGTAAGGCAGTAGCCAGGCCACCTTCTATGATTGTCAGGTTAGGCCTGGCAGAGTCTTCGGCTGTTTCAGGATTTGCCACCCCAACATTGCCGCCGTTTAAAGCAAAAGCAACGTCAGTTTCGATAATGGCCATCGTAGGATATCCTTAAGGTTTAAAGATATATTACGCTTGTTATGCTTAATGTCAACTAATTATCTTAAACTCCGTAAAAATGGTTACGCTTTGGTTTTGGGTGGACTTTGAATCACAGCGTCAATAATGCCGTAAGCCTTGGCTTCTTCGGCGTTAAGCCACTTGTCTCGTTCCATGTCCTGGTGAATCGTAGCGGCTTTTTGACCGGTGTTTTTAACCATGATACTTTCCAGTAACTTCTTGATACGTAAGCTTTCGTGCAGGTCAATCTCTTGGTCGGTCACTTTACCACGAGTGCCAGAGGATGGCTGGTGAATCATGATAGTGGCATTTGGCAGGGCGTAACGCTTGCCTTTAGTACCACTGCTGAGCAAGAACGCGGCGGCGGAAGCTTGTACGCCGATACCAACGGTTTGGATGTCGTTAGTTACGAACTGCATGGTGTCGTAAATCGCCAAAGCGTCATACACGCTGCCGCCGGGACTGTTTATATAAAAATAGATGTCTTTTTTGGCATCCTGGGCCTGTAAAAACAATAATTGGGCAACTACGATATTGGCACTCGCTTCGTTAACTCCGCTTCCTAAGAAAATTATACGGTCTTTTAGTAACCGACTATAGATGTCGTAGGCGCGCTCCATGCGACCTTCGGTTTCGATGACAGTTGGGATCAATACGCTCATTCAGCACCTCCAAAGTAACTCATTCAATACTTTAAGTATAAAAAATTAGCACTCTCATGTCAAGAGTGCTAATTCACCCTTAAAAAGACCGCAGGTCCGATAGATCAGCCCTAATCGGTAAAAGCGGCATAAACTGTTTCCCGCTTTCTTCCCAGCGGCGCTTACTTTTGTCGTTAATATTAAGATGGCGCGCCGTGCCATCCTGATTAATAATGACCCTCTGCCTGATTCTGGATCCAAAAAGTACACGAGTCACAGATTGAAGTACCAGTGTTGCTTCACCGGGCAGTAACACCACGGCTTCCATACGTGTTAAATCGTATGATCTTGCCCATTGATTTACTTGGTCAGGTGTAAGGTCACCTTCCTTAACGGCATAGCCCATATATCTACGATTTTCATTCCAGCAATCATTTAGCGTATGGGTTTGAAATTGCATAACTGTAAGCGGGTTATACTCTGGCAACACTGGCGTCCAGCTAAATACGTCAATCTGTTGTTCGGCCATACTCATACGACTTTTATTATACCTTAACCCCTCAAGGTGTTAGGCGGCTTGTTTTACGTGCCCAGTGGCGTTTATTGGACCAGACAAGTCAGGAACTTCCACGACTATTGCTTCCGGTGATTGTGAATTATCGGGTGGAATTGGCACATTTATCTCCCGGGATTCTTGAAGTCCATAGTCTAGCAATGCTACAAATGCTTTGGCAACGTCCGGACTAATACCATTCCAGCCGACATTAATGTCGGCTATTTGCCTGAAGGCCTGCTCGGCGTGTCTGGCGACTGATCTGCCGATTATCAATCGGCCATACCTGGCTTCTCGAGCGGCGAATATGACTTCTGAGTTTGTAGTGTCTTCCGCTCCATTATGACGAATATACGCTGTGGAGGCTTCGTTTGGGTCATCTATGACCGCGGCTCTGCCTATCATTCTGGCCTCGAACGCGGACATCACATGCCAGCCCGCGGGCTGGCCGTTTTGATCGATAAACTCCCTCATAAGGCGCCTCTCTGTTATATGGGCATCATATAGAGGAGGCGACTAGAATCGCAGTAACCTTTTTCACAATTCAAACGTGATATTTATTGGTCTAGGATTTTGTGGCGTAAGACCGAAGTTTGTCGAGAGTTTTTTCGGTAAGGATGCGACTCATGATATCTCGTCGATTTTCGGGCTTATCAAGTTCGGCTCGCATGCTCGGGTCCGGATACTGGCCACGGAGAAGCTCGACACGTATCTCTAGCTCGTCAGGGCTAACGCTAACTTTTTCGGCTTGCGCGATTTCGCCGAGAACTAAGCCAGCCTTAACTCGTAAGGTAGCGCCGGGTCGTTGTCTCTCTTTATGTTGCTCGGAAGTAATACCCTCGGATGCCAGGTGTTCTTCCCACGTCTGACCGCGATAAACCACGTCACGCTTCTCTTCTTGTTCAATGCGTTCGACTTCTTCTTCGATTAGACTATCGGGTATGGTAACTTCTGTCTTATTAGCTATCTTTTCGAGCAGTTGATTGTCGTAAAGTCGTTGAGCTTCTTGCTGACGCTCCACGGTAAGCTGCTTTTTGATATCTGTCTTAAGTTCGTCTAGGGTTTTGAATGGGCCTATATTGCTGGCAAAAGCGTCATCTAGCTTAGCTGGCTTAACGGCGTTGACTTTGTGTACGGTAACCGCGAAACTTACTTCTTTATTTTGAAGTGCCTCAGAACCGTAATCGGCCGGGAATTTAATACTAAACGTTTTAACGGCACCTGGCTTGGCGCCTATTAGCTCGTCTTCAAAGCCCGGTATAAACGTATTACTACCGAGAGCTAACGGATAGTCGTTGCCGGCTCCGCCCTCGATTGGCTGGTTGGTCTTGACGTCAGTACCTACAAAATCAATTACCACTTCGTCGCCGGTTTTAGCGGCTCGGGTAACTTCTTCTTTTATGGCGCCCCGGGTCGCGAGATTATTAAGTACTTCGGTAACATCTTTAGCGGTTACGCTTACTGGGGTTTTCGCGAGTTTAATTTTTTTATAGTCAGGTAATGAAATGTCTCCGACGACTTCAATTTCGGCCGTAAATTCGAGCGCCGTAAAAGGCACGAATTTAATAACGGCTATCTGGGGAGTTGCCACTGGACGAATTTTTTCCTGCTCTACGGCACCGACATAGGCTTCGTTAATAATATGATCGATGACTTCGGATTGAAGCACCGCTTGATCGATCTGTTTTTCTACCATGTTTGCCGGTGCTTTACCGGGTCGGAAGCCAGGAACTTTAACGTTTTTACTAAGTTTTTTAAGCGCCTCTTCTTTGGCGTGGTCCAGATTCGCCTGATCGGCGATAATGGTTAACTTGATACTTGTAGGTGATAATTTTTCGCGGTTTATAGTCATAGTGGTTTATCATAACAGATGAAGCACAGCTTGACTACATCTTATCGTACAATAAATGGCAATATTACAATGATTGCAGCAACTAACCATGCTACTTCTACGAAGGCTCCGATTGGGCGCTCGAACCATTGGATCCCATCAGCAAACTTAGCGTACAAACCTGGCTTCCACTTTTTGCCGGCCCTTACTCGTAGATACCTGCTTATCAAAAAAAAGTCTGGAGCCGCGGCCAAGAAAGCGCAGATACTAGCTAAAAACCAGTGTTGTGGCTGAGCAACAGACAGTAATACTACGAGCATAAAACAAACTCCTGCTTCAGCCACTAAATAATTCCTGAATAGATTAGATTTAAGTACAACCTTTTCCGGCAAATTTACTCTAAAGTGTGGTAGCGCGTCACAAATATAGTGCGAGGCTATGGCCAATGGTATAGCTAGCAAAGGTTCGCCGACTAGTAGACCAATAACAGTACCAGTTAGAGCATGATTAATCGCAGTCATTATGCTTTGAGGTGATCAATCAAATGATCCAGCTCAGTAAAGAGTTCCTCGCCGGTTTTTAGATTTTTTAACTTAAGCTTGCCAGTTGTAAGCTCGGTCTCGCCAATAATAAGAGCGAAGTCGATTCCGTGCTTGTCAGCGCTCTTAAACTGATCACCGAGCTTTTTGCCGCTTAAATCGACGGCTACGTTGAGACCTGCTGTCCTCAGCTGAGCAACTATTGGTTGTGCCCTGTCTATGACGTCACCGATTAGCGCTACGTAAACATCGGTTTCGGGCTTTAAAGCCGGAAGCAAGCGATGTGATTCAAGGAAATTCTGCAAAGTTACGTCGCCCCAGCCAAAACCAACGGTTGGAACAGGCGCCACGCCGAATAATCCAACCAGGCCGTCATAACGACCGCCGCCGAGCATAGCCCGGTTATTTTCCGGATCGGTGTCGTTAACTTCAAATACGATGCCGGTATAATAATCGAAACCGCGCATGATAGTAATGTCGAAGCTAACGTTGGTGATGCCCGCTTTCTGTAGCTGCTCCAGCATGTTATTAAGTTCAGTCGCCGATTGCTGCCGCTGAACGTCTTGTGGTAAATCTTTAATGGCTTTTGAATCCAAGACTGTTAGGAGTTTTTCGGTAACTCCGGCGGCCCTCTGATCGGGGTCTAGCACGGCATCGACCTTTTCGATGAACTGGCCACGATCCATCTTGCTTATTTTGTCTATCAGCTTACTGATGGCGTGACTTTGCTCGTCGCCAATTTTTAAGTATCCCGAAAAGATATAGTTCATGAGCTCGCGATTATTAATCCTGATTTCGTACATTTTTGACGTGGCGCCAAAGCTTTTAAACATGTTATCGATAAGAGTAACGATTTCGGTCTCGGCAGAAGTATCCGCTACCCCAAAAATATCTACGTTCAGTTGCCAGTGCTCGCGTAATCTTCCGCGTTGCGGGCGCTCGTAACGCCACAGATTAGGGATGCTGTACCAACGTAAGGGATAGGCCAGTTCCTGACGCTTAGAGGCCACCATGCGACTAACAGTTGGCGTCATTTCCGGGCGGATCACGACTTTGCGACCGCCGCGATCTTCAAAAACATAGGTCTGCTCGTTTACGATCTCTTCACCCGATTTTGCCAGGTAAATATCCAGTGGCTCGAGGATAGGCGCGTCGTACTCTTGGTAGCCAAAGCGTTCGGCAACTTCGCGCAACTTAGCGAACATATACTTTTGGACGCGCTTGTCTTCCGGGTAAAAATCCCTGGCGCCTTTGTATGGTTGGGTTGATAGTGCCATTGTTGCCTCTATTATAGCTTATTTAGGGCTGCTTGGCGCTTCAGGAAGCGAATGAAACTGGGCGCGCCAAAGCTAATTTGCAGCCCAATAGTTGGCACATGACCAATCGTTGGGCTAATTGTGTTGTGGGCTCCTTCAATAATACTGTGCTTGCGTGGTACCACTTCGTCAAAGATGGCATGGCGTGAGAGGATACGATTGCGATCCTCGGGCGAAAGTGAAGCCAGAGCCTGAGGGCAACTATCAGCCGCTGCTATAAACGCTGGATTTTCACTGCGGTAACGGCCGCCAATCGTTTCAGGATGATTGACCTTGCCGGCAATCAGCACCACGCCTATTAACACGTCTTTTCTGACCGAGTAAGCGTGGATAGCCGCCGTGGCTCCAGCGCTAACCGCCACTAGCCCGACATCCTTGCCATCGGCAATAGCGGCGTCAATCCTGCTTAGCAGTCTGCCGAGCTTGGATGGCCAGAGCTCTTTGTCTGACCACAATACTTGGAAGACTTCAGACTCA
>CAZQPT010000039.1:0-2163 GCA_964595295.1 uncultured Candidatus Saccharibacteria bacterium
ACGAAAGCTACGCCGTTATACTGCAGGATCTGACCAGCGGCCAGACCGGCGATGTTAACAGTTGTTCCCTGTATCTTGGCGATCGTTGGGTTAGGATAGCTGCCCGTTAAGTCGCCGCCGGCCGCCCCGCCAGAGGTACAGTTACCGCTGCTCAAACAGATGGTGGCCGTGGCCGAGCCGGGGTCAGGTAAAGTGAAAGTTGTGTTCTGGCCCAGAGTAGCAATAGTCTTTAGGGTTCCGCTGTTGCCGTTACCGGCGTTAAGTGTCAAAGACCCCTGTTGAGCACCAGTTCCGGCCGTTAGCGTACCGCCTTGAGCGACCAGATTGCCACCGATAGTCGTATCGCCGGTATTGGTCACTACAAACCGGTCGCTACCAGCGCCTTGGAGCTCCAACAGGTTACCTCCACCGGTGTTGTTTACGAAGATCGCGCTACCGGCACCGGCATCAAGTTGGGCGGCTCCCGGCTGAATAAGCACGGCTACGCCAGCACCGGATGAGCAAGTTACGCCATCAGTACAGATAACTTGAGACGCCGGACCAGCTGCCGGGAAGGTAAAGGTCCGGCCGCCGGCCGTAAAGGTCAGCACGTCATTACCTGCCGAGACGCTGACGTTCTGCCCGGCGGCCGTTTGTTGGACGCTATTGGTCGATATGGCCCCTGTTACAGTCAGCCCTCCATTAGTGATAATACTGGCACCACTCTGGCTCAGAATAGAGCCGCCCAAGCTACCGGCGCCGGTAAACAGCGCTATTTGGTTAACGCTGCCCGCTCCGACGACCGCGTTACTGTTCAAGGTGTAATTACCGTTGCCATCCTGAGACACGCCTATACTGGCTGAGCCGGATTGCAGACTCCTGACACCACCACTGTTAGCTGCCAATGCCTGGGTAACGGCGTTGGTTAAGCCCAACTGGCCACCTGTAACTTGTAAGCCGTTACCGACACTGATGCTGCCGCTAACGCCCCCGATAGAGGTCACGGCTTGAGGCACCGCCGTTGGAGCTAAGCTAATAAACTGGCTGCCGTTGTAATAGTACGGGGCATTAGTGGTCTTGTCGTAGTAGATCTGTCCGGCGGTCGGGCTTGATGGCGCCACGCCTGGGTCCAATACGACAGTATTGCTAACCCTCAACTGTCCGTTGATCGACAGATGATCAGCGCTGCCCACCTCTAGTGATTGTCCAGCTTTTAGCCCCTCGACAGGTATGCTCGACACGGCGTAGTTAGCGGCTGTATGTACGCTGTTATCCTTGGGTGACTTATGGGATGAGAAAAGTAGCGCCCCAACGCCGATAAAAATAATCAGGATTAAGGCCGCCCCCGTTAAGCCAAAGGCCATTCCCTTTACGCGTGTTGGCGTGAGCCGCCTGGAAGACTGCTTGGAAGTATCCGACGCGAAGCTGACCCCTGTAGGTGCCTCTAAAGAAGAGCCCTCTGATGTCCACGCGTCTTCTAAGCTATTATCCGCCGGCTGCATTTGTTTTACTTTTTTCCACTTTTCACACGGTGTTGATATTATTATCCGTAACTATAGTTTATACCCCTTATGGCTAAGGGGCAAGCATATTGAACACTTTTTTAGTACATTTTCTCGAGAATCCACCCCTGTTAAGCATTAATGGTGGCCAAAAAGGTCTACAAAATGTCCAAATTATGAGCTTTTTTAAGCGACTTTTTAGCACCAAAAAAGGCACAAAAGTATAACTGCTTGGCGGCAAAAGTAAACCTTGGCCGGTACCATGATCCTTAAAACTTCATAATTGTGTATGCGGTTTTTACACAACAGCTAGACGTTACTAATTAACAGATGGGTTTGGCATGTTAAATTGTATTTTATACATCAATAGTTAATTAGTTGGCCTCAATAACTTGGAGTGTAGTTTGACGGTATCTTTTATAAGCACGCTCTCGGCTTCCAGTTTTCTAAGACGAGTTTCGTGTCTTTTGACAGTTTCTGAAGCTATCATGCCACTGCTAGTTGCCTCAAGCGCGACGTCGAGCTTGTCTTGCATTTGCTCGATAATCACGCCTTGATGTCTCAGCTCTTTGCTGGTGGCCATAGTGTCTACGATGTCGGCGAGCTGGTCGCTAATAGCCACTACTAAGTCTTGCTTCGTGGCGGACAGCCCATCTTTGAGGTCTTGCTTGGTGGAGAAGCC
>CAZQPT010000039.1:2263-7931 GCA_964595295.1 uncultured Candidatus Saccharibacteria bacterium
GCATCCGTAAGGTCCTGCTTGGTGGCAACGCGAACCTCGGCCAGAGCGTCCGTAAGGTCCTGCTTTGTTAGGTCGGCCATATTACTTCCTCCTTTAGTTTGATAGTTGATTGAAGAGTTAGGAGGGTGTTCCTGCGTTAGGCTTATTATAGGCCTGTGCCACCAGGAACTCAAAGTTTTTGACGACTTTTTGAGTAGATTTAAGATGCTTTTAATAACTCGACTGTCACTCAGTGGCTACACAGGCTCAGAGGCTACACCTATTGGGCAATAAGGTAGGAGTACTTGTAGGTAGTGTGTGGCAGCGGCGTGCCGTTAACGCCAAGGTCGAAGCTAGTACCAGTCGCGTCATAGTAGTACTGACTGCCGGCCGATACTGAGCCGACGGCCGTAAGTATCACTCGTGGTGTTGCTCCGTAAGGAGTATGGAAGGTTATTGTGCTGAGCATACCGGCAGTTGGGGTATCACCAGTTGTAATAGTGATAGTACCTGAGGTATCGTTGCCTTCAACCGTTACCGTGGCGTTCTGGCCTGTGGCTGCTAAGGCGGCGGCTGTTGGCAGGGTGCCTGAGGTAATGATATGTCCGCCGACTGTGATGTTGCCCTGGAAGGCTGCGTTACCGGTAACAGTTAAAGTGGCTATGGTGGCCGATCCGGTAACCACTAGGTCGTGGGTTGTAGCTGTGCCTGAGACGTTGAGGTCCGCAAAGCTCGGGCTACCACCAGTTAGTAACTCTACGGCCTTAAGACGGGTGTTAAGCTCTTTGATCGCGTTGACACTGGCTGCCAGAATAGGACGATCTTGTAAGCTTAAGTAGCCCCTTGAGTCAGTCCCAATTGCCTCAGGAAGCACAGATTGGACATTCTGAGCGCTAAAGCCAGCGTAAGTTGTGTTCATTTCCATGCCGGAAATACTATTCCAGTTGTAAAGAATTGGGTTCAAACCTTCAATGGCGTCTAATCCCTTGCCATATGAACCTTGTATATCTTTAAGTCTCTCGTCAGACGCAGCGGTTACGTTGCCAGATGCGTCAGTAGTTAACGTACCAGCTCCATAAGAGAACAGCCGTAGTGAGCCGTTTGCATTTATTCGTACGACTTCACCGGAAGTAAATGAACCACCAGAGGCCGCATTTATACCGCTACCAATACCGAATGAAATGGTGCCGTTTGCGCCACCTGAGCCATTGGCGCCGCTACTGATCAAGATATTTCCTCCAGCACTGGCGCTTCCTCCTGTTTGTGATTGAAGGATAATAGGCATGCCAATTCCGCTCGCAGCAGCTGCGATTCTGACATCCAGTACACCTCCAGGGGTAGTGTTGCCAATACCGACTTTAGCCGTAGTACTTCCTCCGCCATCGCGTATAGTCAATGCCGTGTAGGCAGTTCCAGCGTTATATGAAAGGTTAAAGTTAATTGCCCCTTGCCACGCGCCTGTGCCGCCTTGGCTCTGTAGAGTGGTTATGGAGAAAGGCGAAGATTGGGTATGGAAAAGTGACCCTTGATAACCTACGGTAGATCCTACCAGTATGCCCGCTTCGTTACGTACATCTAACGTGGCACCTGGCGCTACGGTTCCAATACCAACCCTTGCATTGGTGGTATCAACATTAAAGACGGTTGAGCTGGAAGCGTCTTGCACCTGAAATGCTGTGGCGGAGTTAGTTGTACTACGGAAATAAGAGGTACCAGCGCCACTGACCGTTAAGCCGCCCCACTGCAAGTTATAGTTGCTGCCTGCGGCAACAGTCTTAGATGCCGTCACGGTTATCGATGTCGTGCTCGTGAAGCCAGTAACACTAGTGCTTGATCCATCGGCGTAGAACAGAGTACCGCCAACCATGCCAGCCGTAAATGTCGTGCCGGAGCCAGTCACCGTGGTGGTAGATTGGGAAATCGTGCCAGCATTGTAGTTCTGTCCGTTTATAGAGCCAGTGACGCTAGCACCTTGGCCTAAGTTGCTTTGACCGTTAACATTAAGACTACCGGCCACCGAGACGCCCTGAGCAAAGCGCGAGTCCCCTTGAACCTGTAGTGAGCCTACTACGTTCGTGTTACCGGCAATCAGTTCGCCACCAGAGGAACCCATGCCACCAGAGTTACCCGGGTCAGTCAGGTTTGATCCTGTCAGGCCTACAAGATCAAGTACGCCGCCAACTTTAACGCGCGAGGTTGACGAGTAATAAACGACCGTGGACGCGTTACTACCACCGCTACCTGCTATAAAGTATACGTAGCCATTGGAAACAACTGCCCCGCCTTGTGCTTTTGAAGCAGGGAATGAGTTTGCATTTTGCGCCCAGCTACCTATGCTGCCGTCGCTGTTAAGTTTGGCGGCCAGAACATTCGTAGGCTCCGCGCCGTTACCACCACCAAGCACGTATACATAGCCGTTAGCGACAAAAGACGTATGGTTCTGTCGGGCTGTAGGCATAACTGCCGAAGCTGTGGTCCAGGCACCATTAGTGCCGTCGGCGTTGAGTTTAGAATATAGAGTCGTTGTTCTGTTGGTAGCACCATCAGCACCACCAATAACATAAACATAGCCATTGGCCACTACCGAGCTGGCGGTATATCTTGTAGTATTTCCACTACTCGTCATAGGATTCGCGCTGGTGATCCAGTTGCCGATGGTACCGTCAGCGTTGAGCTTGGCGTAGAGGACTGCGTTAGTCGAGAAGCCACCCATTATGTAGACATAGCCGTTGGCCACTACAGCTGTAGAGCTACTTCTTCCCGTTGCCAACGCGGTGGTGGCAGTCCAGGCTCCGGTGCTACCGTCGGCGTTGAGCTTGGCGTAGAGGACAGCCGTATCGTTGCCGCTCATAACATAAATGTAGCCGTTGGCGACTACCGTTACGTGATCTCTTTTAGCGGATATTAGTGAGTTGGCATTGGTAGGCGTCACGCCCGTGCCACAAGAGTTAGCCGCTCCGGTGCCAGTGACACCCTGACAAAACCAAGTTCCCATTGTTCCGTCGGCATTTAGCTTAGCGTACTGAACCGTCGAGCTAGCGCCAGTGCCATCATAACCACCAACTACATAGACATAGCCGTTTGCAGTAACCGGATACACGAACGATCTTGGTAGTGCTAGGCCTGGGTTAGCAGTTTGCCAAGGGGCTAGTTCGCTGGAGCTATTACCATTGAGTAGTACCGTGTTGGTGCCACTTTCAACCTGCAGATTGGCGATGCCTGAGTTAAAGGTATTTGCCGTTGCTGTTGGCTCCAGCTGAACACCGTCGATAAAGATAGCTCGGGCGGTACCGGCAGTATTATCTTTGACGTAGATATTGGAGTTGGTTATGGTGCCGCCGGTAGTAAAGGTACAGGTAAAACGCGTCCAAACAGTTGTCGATAGAGTTAAGTTGCTACAGCCAGCAATTGGAGCGTCCGTACCACTAACGTCCTGGCGACCGATGTCAAAAGTACTAAAGCTGACAGTGGCCCGGGCATACAGCGATAAGGTGTACTGGGTGCTAGCAGCAAATTGATAAACATAGGTAGCTCCGTCGTTGCCTGCCGTAGTGGTGAGTATCTGAAGACTTTCGGCGCCGAACTGAGCTTGAGTTCCAACGGCAAGCAGGCTAGTTGTGGCGCCCTTAACGCTCCAGCCGCCGGTATTGCCTTCGAAGCTGCTGTTGGCTACCAGGTTAGGAACACTGACGGTGTTAACATTAACCGCGGCGAAACCGGCTGAGTTCTGTACATCAAAAGCATTGGTAGAGTTAGTGGTGCTCTGCAAGCTGAAACCAGCAGAGCTATTCCCGCCAAAGCCGCCCCATTGCAACATATAGGTACTGGCAGAGGCTATAGTCTTGGAAACCGAAACGGTGATCGAGGTGGCGCTAGTAAATGCCGTTACGGTAGCGCTACTGCCATCCGGATAGTACAGTAAGCCACCAACCATACCTGACGTAAAGGTCGTTCCAGAGCCAGTTACAGTGGTGGTGCTTTGAGTTATGGTACCAGTCGTGTAGTTTTGGCCGCCAATCGAACCCGTAACGTTCAGGCCTTGTCCGAAGTTGCCTTGGCCGTTAGTGTTTAGAGTTCCCGCTATCGAAACACCTTGAGCGAAGCTGGAATCACCCTGCACCTGCAGTGAGCCGACTACGGTAGTGTTGCCGGCAATCAGCTCACCACCGCTTGAGCCAGAACCGCCGGTACCACCGCTATCAGCCAAGTTAGAGCCACCGTTTAGCCCAACCAGATCAAGCACGCCGCCAACCTTTACGCGCTCTGTCGAAGCATAGTAGACGGTAGATTGGGTATTAGCGTCAGTAAAGTCCGAACTACCACCCATGGCGTAGATGTAGCCATTGGCAATTACGGACTTTTGGGTAGTTCTTGTAGCCGGCAGAGCGGTATTAGTCGTCCAGCCGCCAATTGTACCGTCAGCGTTGAGTTTGGCGTAGTAGACAATGTTATACGCCGACACGTCGTCACCTCCGGCAATCTCGTAGATATAGCCGTTGGCGACCACGGTACTCGCCTGCCTCCTAGCAACTGGCAGACTTGTGGTAGCTGTCCAGGCTCCGGTTGTACCGTCAGAGTTGAGCCTGGCGTAGTAAGTATTGGTTAAAGATCCGCCGCTAAAGCCACCAATAACGTAGACATAACCGTTGGCTACCACCGAACTGTGCAACCTTATACCTCCAAGTGCCAGAGTATTAGTACCATTCGTCCAAGTACTTAGCGTACCGTCGGGATTGATTTTAGCTGACGCTATATTGGCGGTATTGGTGCCGCCATTTCCACCACCAATGTTGTATATGTAGCCGTTGGCGACTACGGAAGTCGCGCTCTCATCGGACAGAGGAAGACCGTTGGTGGTACTCCAGTTACCGGTGCTGCCGTTGGCGTTGAGTTTGGCGTAGTAAACCGCAGTCGTAATGGTACCAGTGTCACGGCCCCCAATAACATAGATATAGCCGTTAGCAACTACTGAGGTATGTAGGTAATGCGTAGTCATTCCGGTAGCGGCGTTGGTGGTCCAGTTACCAGTTGTGCCGTCGGCGTTGAGCTTGGCGTAGTAAACGGTAGATACTGGAGTTCCGGCTGTGTTAGTACCGCCAATCGCGTACACGTAGCCGTTGGCAACTACGGTGGAGAACTGCCTGATAGCCGGGAAGCCAGTGCCGGGATTCTGCTGCCACGGATTGAGCACACCGGAGTTATTGCCGTTAAGCAGAATGGCGTTAGTGCCAGTTTCGACCTGCAGATTGGATATGCCAGAGTTATAGGTGTTAGCCACTGCGCCTGGCTCCAGCTGCACGCCATCAACAAAGATAGTTCGGGCGGTACCACCAGTGTTGTCCTTAACATAGATATTTGAGTTAGTTATAGTTCCGCCTGTGGTAAAGGTGCAAGTAAAGCGGGTCCAGCTGCCGGTAGCCAACGTTTGGCTGCTACAGCCAGCGATTGGCGCGTCAGTACCGCTAACATCCTGGCGCCCGATATCGAAGGTGCTGAAACCTACTGTTGAACGGGCGTAGAGCGATAAAGTGTATTGAGTGCTAGGAGCGAATGGGTAACTATAGCTGGCACCATCGTTGGCGGCCGTGGTGGTGACTATTTTGAGGCTTTGGTTACCAAACTGTGCCTGCGTACTATCGGCCGTCAGACTGGTTGTGGCACCTTTAGCGACCCAGCCATTAGCGTTGCC
>CAZQPT010000040.1:0-7068 GCA_964595295.1 uncultured Candidatus Saccharibacteria bacterium
ACGCCGGATTGGGTTAATTGGGTGGCGCTGGCGATACTAGGTAGTATCAGGCTGAAGACCAGGGCGGCCGCTACTACTGAATAGAGTTTGTTTTTCATATTATCTCTTTGTATTTATATGTTAAATTTTCACACGCTAATGCTTATATAGTAAAAGTAGTTGTAATTAATGTCAACGACTTTTAACTAAAAATGTATTCTATATATAATTAACAGATTAAAAATAGACTTTTATCTATTGAAGGCTGAACTCAAGATATGCTTCGATTAGCTCGTCCAGATTGCCGTCGAGTACGCTATCCGGATCGCTGGTTTCGTAGCGGGTTCGTAAGTCTTTGACTTGTTTGTAGGGGTGGAGCACGTAGCTGCGGATTTGATTGCCCCACTCTGCCGACTCGCTAGGCCCCTTAAGCTCGTTTAGAGCTTCCTTGTGTTGCACTAATTGTAACTGCGCCAGACGCGACCGCAGAATGGTCATGGCGGTTTCGCGGTTCTGAAGCTGGGAGCGTTCGTTTTGAATAGAAACCGTCAAACCGGTTGGCAGATGAGTGATTCGGACGGCCGAGTCAGTAGTGTTGACAGACTGACCGCCTTTTCCACCGCTACGATAAACATCTATTTTTAGATCTTTTTCGTCAATCTCCAGATCGCCAGGCTTATCTATTTTGGGCATTATCTCGACTTTTGCAAAACTGGTTTGACGTAAATTGTCGGAGTTAAACGGGCTTAATCTGACCAGTCTGTGAACGCCGTGCTCGCCTTTTAGTTTGCCATAGGCGAACTTGCCTTCAACTTCGATCGTAATGCTCTTTATACCAGCTTCGTCACCAGCTGATTCATTGATTGGCGTGACTTTCCAACCATTTTTTTCGAAAAATCGGTTGTACATTCGGAGTAACATTTGGGCCCAATCCTGAGCGTCGGTGCCGCCTGCTCCGGCGTAAATACTGAGGATAATATCGTAGCTGTCATATGGACCGTTGAACTTAAGATCGGCTTTTAGCGCGCCAAAAGCCTTGCTAATACTCGTAAGCTGCTCTGTTAATTCTGTCTGTAGGCTGGAGTCATTTAGCGCCAACATTTCATTTACTTCCTGCGTGCTGGCCTGCAATTTTAGCCAAGGCTCTACTCGGTTTTCTAGTTTTGAGATCTGCTTCATCACGTCTTGGGCGCTACCGGAGTCGTCCCAAAATTTAGGTTGTTGGCTAGCCTGTCTTAACTGCTCTAGCTGTTTGCTAAGATTTGAAATTGATAGCTGTTGACTGGCTTTCTCTACGGCCGTTTTAAGCTCGCTGGCTTGTTTACGCTGCTCGTCCATAGACTACCGCCTTGGGCTTAATCGCTGTTTTGACCTTCGACGGTTCTTCTATAATAGGAGCGCTGTTCCATAGCGGTGACAGCTGCTGCTGGAGAGCTTCTGAAAATTCGGGTCCGCAGTTACCAAGCACGCCAAAACCCCATAAGTTTTGGCTGAACATGCCGGCGGCTATATCTACGATTTGCTGTTTGGTGACGGCTTTGATGCGTTCCGGAATGCGATAGTAATCTTCGATTATTTCGTCGAAGAAGTAGCGTCCGGCGTAACCAGAAGCCGTGCCACCAACCGTTTGAGCGCTGCGCTGGAAGCGTCCTAAAGCGTACTGCTTGGTAGCTTCGATTTCTTCTAAAGAGATGTCGCCGTTTAAAACCTTGGTTAGCTCGTCGACGACAATATCTAGTAGTGCCGGCGCGTTTTTATCTGACACCTGGGCACCGAACCACCAGTTGCTGGCGTCTTTGGTTTGGCTGAGCCCGGAGTTCATGCCGTAAACCAATCCCCGCTCACGGGCGGTACCGAGAATTTTAGAATATAAGGTTTCGGTTAGCATGGTGTTGAGCAGGTTTAAGGCGTCGGTTTCGGGATCGGTTAATCGTCGCTTCATAAAAGTATCGATGTAAAAATATAGGTTTTCGACCGTGTCGTTTGGCACGTAGATTGGTTGTTCGACTCGTTTTGGCAGTTCGTGCGGTAGCTCGAAGCGCTTGCCTTTTGTTGGTAATTCTATAGCTTCCAGAAGCGTGGTCATGGCTTCGCGGCGGCTGGCAGTTAGATTACCAGCGATCACGAAACGCATGTTCGGCGCGAAGTGCGTGCGGGCGTAATGCTCACGGACATCGGAGACGGTCACGTTAGTCATTAGCTCCAAACGGTCGGCGTCGGTTTTAGCGATTAAGCCTAGGGCTTCGCGCATTTCGAGACTTAGTCGACGAAAATGATTGTTGCTGCGGGCGGCCATTTCTTCTTGAACGTTACCGAACTCAGCGTCAAACTCTTCGTCTAAAAATAGTGGTTTTGTTATGGCGATTAGTAGTAGGCCTAATACTCTGTCCCATTCAAAATCGGCGCATTCGGTTTCGTAGGTAATGTCGTAAACGCCGGTACTAGCGTTGCTATAAGCGCCGTTTTTTTCCAGCTCGGCTTGGAAATCTCGGGCTCTGGGAATTAACTCGTTAGCACCAAGCAAAACGTGCTCCATTAAATGAGGTACCTCCCATTTTTCGGTTTCTACTAGGTACTCGCCGGCTCTGAAATTAACGTCGAAGCTCATGACCGAAGCGCTGGGCACGTGAATAAACAGGCCTTTGGCTCCATTTTTGAGTTCGACTTCGGATACGGTATGCTTCAAGTTATTTTTTCCTGCGCTTTGCTACTGTTTTACGCTTTCTTTCTGTTTTACGGGCTTTTTTGAGGCTGGCGGCTTTTTTACTGGCGACGGCTTCGGCGGATTTTTTGTCGACAAAATCGGTGGCTTCAAATTCTTTTTCGGCGGCGACAATTTGATTAGCGTTGTTGACTGAACCTCTAGCGGCCAAGGTAAGATCGGTCTCGGCGGCTCGTTCCAGGTCTTCAGGCGAGATTGGGTGAGCGTGGAACAAGGCCCTGAGTACGTCATGGCGTAATGTCATTTGCATGTCCTCGAAAAGCATTTGGCCACGGCGTCGATATTCGACCAGAGGGTCCTGCTGACCAACGCTCATCCAGTGAATTCCTTCGCGGAGGTGATCCATGTTTTCCAGGTGCTGCATCCAGAGATTATCGAGAATCTGTAGGTAAATATCGCGCTCGACTTTACGCATGATTTTCTTGGTGAAGGCTAGCTCTCGAGCCGCGTAGAGCTCTGAGGCCTCAGTGCGTAAGACAGTTTCGAACTTGGTAGCGTCGGAGTCAAATAAACGATCCAGGGTGGGCTCGTCGAATGGGAAAACTTCACGAACGACTTCATCGAACTGGTCGCTGGATACTAAGGTAGAGGTTGATAGAGCGTGAGCTTCGTCTTCGATGAGAATCTTGATGCGCTTGCTGATATCGTCGGAGTGTAATATTTCCCGACGCATTGAGTAGGTAGCCTTACGGTGACGGTTCATGACATCGTCGTATTGGACAACGCTCTTACGCTGGTCGAAGTGGAAGCCTTCGACTTTCTTTTGGGCGCCTTCCAGACTTTTACTAATTAGTCGATTCTCTATAGGCGTGTCGTCGTCGACGGCCAGGCGGCCCATGATGCCGGCTATGCGGTCGCCGCCGAAGATACGCATTAGGTCGTCCTCTGTGCTGACGTAGAATTGAGTGGCGCCGGGATCACCCTGACGGCCGGAACGACCGCGAAGCTGATTATCGATGCGTCGTGATTCGTGCCTCTCAGACCCCAGGACAAAAAGACCGCCGAGTTTTTTGGTATCGTCGTCGAGCGTGATGTCCGTACCACGACCGGCAATATTGGTCGCCAGAGTAACCGCGCCACGACTGCCCGCGCCAGCTACGATCTTGGCTTCGCGTTCGTTGTTTTTGGCGTTTAAAACTTGGTGTGGAATACTGGCTTTTTGTAACATTTTGCCGAGGGCCTCGTTCTTTTCGATCGAGACGGTGCCAATTAGCACAGGCTGGCCCTTAGTGTGCAAGGCCTGAACTTCGCGGACAATGGCTTTAAACTTGGCTTTTTCGGTGCGGTAAATGCGATCACCTCTGTCGATACGCACCAGTTTGCGATTACTTGGAACGTCGACGACGTCGACTTTATAAATCTGGTGAAATTCTTCGGCTTCGGTTAGCGCGGTACCGGTCATGCCGGACAGTTTTTCGTACAAGCGGAAGTAGTTTTGGAACGAAATAGTCGCTAATGTCATTGATTCTTGCTGAACTTCTACGCCCTCTTTAGCTTCGATAGCTTGGTGAAGACCTTCGTTGTAACGGCGTCCAGCTAGTAAACGGCCGGTAAATTCATCGACTATTACGACTTCCCCGTCGCCGGTAACGACGTAGTCTTTATCTCGGGTGAACAGTCCGTGAGCTCTTAGCGCCTGCTGTAAGTGATAAATGGTGCGAATGTTTTCCGAGCCGTAAAGGTTATCGATACCAAGAATTTTTTGGATTTTTTCGACGCCCTCATCCGTTAGAATAACGCTTTTGCGCTTTTCGTCGGTTTCGAAGTGCTTGTCTTTTTTGAGTTGCATGACAACCTTGGCGAATTGCGCGTAGGCGTTGCCGCTGGTGACTGACGGCGCGCTAATAATAAGTGGCGTTCGGGCTTCGTCGATAAGAATTGAGTCGACTTCGTCAACGATGGCGTAGTGTAGCTCACGCTGGCGCAGCTGGTGTTCTTCGCTGACCATGTTGTCGCGCAAGTAGTCAAAGCCATACTCGTTGTTGGTACCGTAGGTGATGTCGGCTTCGTAAGCTTCGCGTCGGGTACATGGTTTGAGGTGACGGAAACGTTCGTCTTCGTGTTCGTTGTTGGTAAAGCTGGCGTCGTAACGATAGCTATGATCGCCAACAATAACACCGGTGGACATGCCTAAAAAGTCGTAGACCAGGCCATTCCAACCAGCATCGCGCTGTGCCAGGTAATCGTTAACAGTTACCACGTGGACTCCCTTTTCGGTGAGAGCGTTTAGATATACCGGCGCGGTTGACATAAGGGTCTTACCTTCACCGGTCTTCATTTCTGCCACGTTACCTTCGTGTAACACGATACCGCCGATAAGCTGGACATCGAAGTGACGCTGGCCGAGTACTCGGGTAGCGGCTTCGCGAACAATGGCGAAAGCATCAGGTAAAATCGCGTCTAGGGATTCTTTTTTGAGGCGCTTTTTAAGGACATCCGTCTGGGCCTGGAGTTCATTGTCGGTCAGTTTTTTGTACTTATCGCCTAGAGCGTTAATTGAATTAACGCGCTTGCGAATACGCTTAACCGTCTTAGCCTGCGGATCACCTAAAATCTTTTTTAAGACAATATTCATTAGCCTTTTACTCTCCCCTTGCGTCAATTACTGTAATACTAACAAGTTATATGACTAGATTATAGCCTGTTTTGCCCCTAAAAGCGACAGTTAATGTGACCTATTTAATTATGTATCAAGTTCGATAGGCGCCATGGCGTTTTTGCGGTTAAAACGAGCGAACAAGTGACGACTGGTCTTGCCATTGCCGTGCAAATCTTTGTACTTTGCCAACTGGATTTTGAGCTTGGCTTCAACTATATCAACGGCGGCGTACATATTAAGAGCGCTCTCTTTGATAACAATAACCTGGTGCGGCAAGTGTAGAGTGACTTCGCAGGTCCGGTGGTTATGATTCTTGGCTTTGCCCTCTTTGAGATGGACTTCGCCATGGGCGCTAGCCCTACTATGGCGTGAGATGTAGCGGTCGAGACCGCCGATTTTTTTTGTGACGTAGGCGCGGAGTTTATCGTCTACCGTAGTGTGGACACCTTGGATTTCGAACTTTTGTAACATTGTACCCTCCTTTTTAAGCTTTTCGCGGCGTGCACGTTATCGAAGTTCTACCGTGTAGCGGTCTTAGGGTTTATTATACGCCTGTCTTTCAATTAAATCTGTTTGGATTTTAGGCTTAGAATCATCGCCTAAGGTCAGAGACTTTGATTAAGAAAATTTTTCCTGAAGCGCCTCAGTACGTTTTATAAACGCCTCATTCAAATTAATACCTCTGTTATTCGCCAGTCGAGCCGCGAAAATTAAAAGATCTGGTATGACTTCGTTGTCGAGTTGAGTTAAGTCTGGCTGTTCGTTATGATCTAACATTTCGGCTACTGTCGCGATTTTACCGGCTAACTTTGTTATGTGTCTTTCGCTATGGGCGATAGTTGCCGCTCCCAGGCTATGCTCCCAATGCTCGGTATCATATGCGGCCTGTATTCTCTGCGCTTCGGTTAAGTCCATATATAAAATTATGTCATAGCTATAATAACAATCAAACCACAAGCGGGATTCAGCCTGACTAAATCTGAGATTGGCCGCCCATGTAGGGCTGTAGAACCTCGGGAATATTTACGTTGCCTTCGGCAGTTTGATAGTTTTCGATTATGGCGATTGGACCTCGGCTCAAAGGTAAAGCCGTGGCATCATTCGTGTGAACAAGTTCTACGCCGGAGTCACGTCGGACACGGGTTTTGAGGCGGCGGGCCTGATAATCAGTCATGTAGTCGGCAGTATGGGTTTCGCGATAAGCGTTTTGTCCTGGTAGCCAGGCATCAATATCAACTCCCCGGGCATTTGGTTTACCGATGTCGGCCGTGCACTTTGTAACTACTTGGTAAGGAATTCCTAGGAGTTGCATCAGTTTTTCCTGAATCGCCGCCATGAACAAATGTTCCTGCAGGCCAGCTTCGGCCAAACCAAGGCTTTCCATCTCGAGCTTATCGAACTGATGCATGCGGAAGATGCCTTCCATGTCTTTGCCGTAGGTTCCGGCTTCTCGGCGGAAGCTCGTGGCGTAACCGATGTATCTAACCGGCAAATCCGCCTCCGCGAAGACTTCGTCGGCGTGCATGCTACCTAAAACATGCTCGGCGCTGCCTTGTAGCCATAGCTCTTCGTCTTCGATTTTGTAGCGGTCATCGCGTGGCTCGAGGCGATCCATGGCCTCGAACATTTCTTCGCGAATCATAAACGGCGGCAAGACTGGCAAGAATGGCTTATTGCTCACTTCCAGATTATTATCGGCGATAATGGCGTCTATAAACGCCTGGTCGCTAAGCTTGTTCATGACGAACTGGATGATGGCAAATTGCAG
>CAZQPT010000041.1:0-6738 GCA_964595295.1 uncultured Candidatus Saccharibacteria bacterium
GGTGCACGTTTAATCCACCAGCAGCTCCTTCCGGAGCCCTGTTCATTATTGACATGCGCTTATTATTAACAGCTTTGTACACCTATATCAACTGACTAAATTAGTGTTAATTACAACGCGCTGATATTGCTTACGTTTTTAAGATAATCAGTGCGAAAACACACGGTCAATATGCTGAACAGTTTGTTAATATAAGTTGAACGACATAATCCCAGTAGAACTAAAAGTCAGGTTTGAGCATGCCCGTATTTAAAAAAGACATACCCAACGACCCCAAAACGTTACTCAAACGTATAAAAGGTAGTTTTCCAGATATTGGCTGGGGTTCATACGTTTATATAGATGAGGGTTGGGACCACGAAGTTATTATTCTTGATAATAAACTAGTATTTCGTTTTCCAAACGATGCTCAATATTCGCTCAAGAACGAAACTGAGGTGCTCAAGAATTTAAAGAGTCTAGTTCCGCTAGCTATACCTGACTATAGCTTTATAGCACCTGACTTTAGCTTTGTCGGCTATAAGTTAATAGCCGGCCAGGTGCTGTCAAAGGAGTTTTTTGACAGCCTATCAGTTGACAGCCGTACCGAAATAGCAAAGCAACTGGCTGGTTTTTTGTCGGCACTTCACAAAATTCCGCTGGACTCACCCTACCTAAGCCTGGTAGAGAAAGCCAGTATGCGCCAGTTCCAGAATGAAGTCAGGCAGCAGACAACGGAATACCTAAAGCCCGTTCTGGGTTCACAAGATTTATCCTTGGTAATGGAAATAATAGAAAAGATCGACCTATTGCTAGCCAAGCCTCTCCCAAGCGTTTTCTTGCATGGAGATGTCTACAGTAGACATCTACTATGGGACACCGACACTAACAAACTAGGCATCATTGATTTTAGTGATATGTATATTGGTGATCCGGCCTATGATTTCGCGGAACTGCATGAGTACGGACAACAGTTTGTCTACGAAGTGTATAAATATTACAGTGGCCCCAAGGACGAAACATTTTTAGATAGAGCATGGGCGTACCAGCGCTGGGTTGGAGTTTTTATGATGACCGACCATTTTGTCTACGGTAAAACGCCATTTGAAGAAGCCAGGCAAACTTTTGACAGAACAAAAAACGGGCACTAAATTACCTAGTTTTTCTTACGGGCTGATACAAATCCGACAACGCTAATTGCCAGAGCGACAACGCTAAATATAAGTGGTAAGTTACCGTCATCATTTGAATCATCGGCTGGCTTTGGAGAAGTTTTGAGATCATCAATAACACTTGTTACGGAGTAAGGTCCGACGTTGCCGGTACTGTCGTCACTGGTAGTTGGCTTTTGGTCCCAGTGAACGACAGTTCCATCGGCGTATGTCTGGATAGCCTTCCAAATGATTGGCGCGGCTTTGCTTGGTGTCTGAGCTTCAAAAGTAAAATCGTCCCTCTGTCCAACCGGTATCGAGCCCGCGCTCCAGCTTATGGACGTGATTGCCGGGTCCTTGACAGAGCCGTTATCGGTAGTCGTGATTGTCCACCCGGGTTTAGCCGTTGGCGTGACTTCTTTAACACCCATTGGTATATTAACCTTAACAGTGGTGACTTCGACCTGTTCTTCGTTGGGCACGCTAACGCTAAAGACAACATGCTGCGCGATGTTTGCCTGCTTGGGCGTTACAACGACGTGAGCACTGGCAATTGCCGGCATAACTAGTATTGATAAGGCCACGAATATTCCGGCAAATTTTTTATACATGACCATCCTTAATACTTAATTAACTTAACTATATAGTAGACCATCAACGTCGTTCCGTAAAGTAAAAAGTAAGTTATAATAATGCTTACATAAATCCAGGAGGATACATGCTTAATAATACACCGGTAATGATAACTTTTTCGGTTGATGACTTGGATGTTGCCAAACAGTTTTACTCTGACAAACTTGGTTTAGGGGTGGACGACAGTACTCCTGGAATGCTCGGTATAAAGCTCGGCGAGGGGTCAAACGTTATGCTGTACGCCAAAAAAGATCACAAGCCAGCTACTTACACCGTACTCAACTTTACGGTCGATGACCTTGAGGCAACTATCAGTCAGCTAAAATCCAGGGGGGTCGTATTCGAGCAGTATGATACTCCCGACACGAAAACTGACGAACAAGGTGTAGTAGATTACGGCATGATGAAAATCGCTTTCTTCAATGACCCAGCAGGTAACAACCACGCGGTTTTGCAAATGACAGATGGCTCCAAGGCTTAGCTTTGCAACGCCAATAATATCGGCTTTGGTCGCCAGGGTGTTATTCTTGTAGGATACTATTATTGAATCTAGTAGCTATCAGGAGCAGACATGGCCAAGAACGAATACGTGATAGAAGTAAAAAAACTTTCTAAAGCCTTTGGCACTAACAAAGTCTTAAAAGGCATTGACCTTAAAGTAGAGCGAGGTACAATGCTGGCTTTACTCGGGCCTAATGGCGCCGGCAAAACTACCACGGTCCGGATTTTGAGCACGCTATTGGGCTACGATGACGGCAGTGTCAAGGTCGAAGGCCACGATGTCCGCCAGGACGCCGACAAAGTCCGTAGCGTTATTGGTCTGACGGGACAATCAGCCGCGGTTGACGAACTGTTAACCGGCCGTGAAAACCTGGTCATGATGGGCCGGCTTTACCGTTTGACAGCCGCCAGCACTAAAGCCCGGGCCCAGGAACTTTTAGAAGAGTTTGATTTAGTTGACGCCGCCGACCGAACCGCAAAAACTTATTCCGGTGGTATGCGCCGCCGACTAGATCTTGCGGTGAGTTTAATCGCTACGCCACCGGTTATTTTTCTGGATGAACCAACAACCGGCCTGGATCCCCGCTCGCGACTGGTTATGTGGAACATAATAAAGAACCTGATGGATCGAGGCACGACTATTCTACTTACTACGCAGTACCTGGAAGAAGCCGATCAGTTAGCTGATCGCATCGTAGTTATTGATGGGGGTAAAGTTATTGCCGAGGGTACGGCTAAAGAGCTCAAGAGCAAAGTTGGTAACGACCGTCTCGAGCTAACATTTGGTAGCACTAAAGCATTCGATAAGGCTGTCAGTTTGATCGGCGCTAATGTTGCCGATGCCGATCATAAAGAAATAACGTTGTCGGTAGTTATCAAAGATCCGAATACCGACGTTAAGAAAATCTTAGAAAAACTTAGCGAAGCAGAAATTAAAGTCGAATCGATGGCTATCCACAAGCCAACCCTCGATGACGTGTTTCTTGCGCTCACAAATAAGCCAAAATCAAGCACCAAAGAGGAGGATAAATAAAATGGCTGTCGAACTAGTATTTGAAACCAAGCCCAAGATCTGGATGATGCTAATGGACTCGCTAATTATGATTAAGCGAAGCAGCACGCACATTATTCGTAACACCGATCAACTACTGGGAGCGTTTTTCCAACCGATCATGTTCCTGGTGTTATTCGCGTCGGTTTTTGGCCCGTCTATATCCAAAAACTTACCACCCGGCGTTACCTATATCAACTTTCTAATGGCCGGTATCATCGTTCAGACGGTAGCTTTTGGCTCGACCACGACAGCTATCGCTGTCTGTAACGATCTTCAAAAAGGTATAATTGATCGTTTTCGCAGCCTGCCAATGTCTACCCTAGCCGTACTTAATGGCCATGTCGTGTCTGACATATTCCGTAATACCATATCGACGTCAGTCATGTTAATCGCTGGCTTAGCTATTGGCTTCAGGCCACACGCCAGTCTGATCGAGTGGGTACAAATCGTCGGTATTTTGTTGCTGTTTACCTTTTCGTTCTCATGGCTGGCGGCAATTGTCGGCGTACTGGCTAAAAGCGTCGAGGCAGTCCAGTGGCTAACGTTCGTCATAATTTTTCCGCTGACGTTCGCCAGCAGCACGTTTACGCCGACCGCGGGCATGGGTAAATATCTAAAAGCTTTTGCCGAGAATCAGCCAATCACTCAGGTCGTCGAGGCAGTCAGGGCTTTAATACTGGGCACGCCAATTGGCAACTACGGCTGGCTATCGATTGCCTGGAGTCTGGCAATTTTAGTTGTCGCCGTGCCTACCGCTTCATGGCTATTCCGTACCAAAACTACTAGTTAGGGCTAAGCTTCCTGAAGCACTGAAAGCGTGTTGCCGGCCGGATCTTTAAACCAGGCAATATCCGGACCGCGATTAGCGGCAATGCCGCGGGCGATGCCTTTTTGATCGGTCATGTTTTCGTATTGCTCAAACGAAACGCCCTTTGCGACTAGATCGTCAACCGCTTGATCGATATCGCTAACAACGAAATTTAGAATAGTGTAGGTAGCGGGCGTATGGTCGTCCTTGGGATAAACAAATACGTTATTACCTCCGGAAATTTTTAGAGTCAGACCCATTTCGTCTTCCTCGACTTCGACGCCCAGTGTTTGACCGTAAAATTCTTTTGCCGCCGCTTGATCATTAACCGAAAATCCACTGAATGCCGGGATGTCCTTGAACATATGCTGATCCTCCATTAGTTATTTACGGTATATTATCCTAGATCGACCTCTTAGACATGTAAGATTTTTTATTGATGCCCAAAACCAACAGGGTTAAATTGGAAAGATTAAGAGACTAGTTTTACCACAGTCAGCCACTTATATGTTATCTGACAGATTCCGCGGTCGTTAAATCGTGGAGCTTTCTGCATGTAAGGAGGTGAGCGTGTATGAAAAAAACTCTACCACGAGTGAATTATTGAAGCGCACAGGACTAATAGTCGCGATTTCGAGCATGGCGCTCGCGACCGCCGAAGAGTTGCCTGCAGGCGAAATTGATAAGGCTACACCAGCGCCGCTGGAAGCCGTGGCATTCGCAAGCGTTGATACGCCAAACCTAGAGGCGCCGGAAATTACCAATTTTCGTTCGCACCCCAGTATAGAGCCAAAAAAATATTGGTACGGCGCGCCGGAAGAGTTAAAAGTTATTAAGCAATTAGGTAATACGGCCAACGCTAAACTCACGTTCATCATGGCTAAGGAGCAACCGTGGTTCAGCGCTAGACAGATGTACTGTATCGATAAGCTTTGGTATCGGGAATCAAAATTTGGCGAAAAAGCTGGCCACCCAGGACATGCTTACGGTATCCCACAAGCCAATCCAGGCTACAAAATGTCTAGTGCCGGTAAGAACTGGATGGATAGCTCAACTACCCAAATTAAATGGGGCTTTGATTACTACATAGAAGACGTTTACAAAACTCCGTGCGGAGCCTGGGCTCATTCACGGGTTTACGGCGTGTATTAACTAGGTAAGACTATTAACTCGTTGCTCGGCGCTGTCGGCCTCCTTGGCCTGCTGTTCTAGCTTTGATGCTTCGTTGTCGAGCTGGGAGGCCATACGTAGTAGCTCGTCGGATTGCTTCTTCATTTCCTGGGCTTGGTCGCGGTGCTTTCGGGCTTGATCTTTGGTTTGATTTGCCGCTGTTCTGAGTTGGTCGCCTGCTGCCATGTAAATATACTCCTAATTTAACCTCTTTAGAGTAGCAGTATTAGCGAAAATCATGAGTGGCTTATATTACTCTTGAAGCTAAAGCTTGCAAAAAAGCGCGCGTAGTTATAATAATTACGTATGGAACAAAAGATTATTAGCAAAATCTTGAGCCAGGTCAAACATGGCACTCTTAACATGACTTTTTGGGATGGCATACAGCAGTCTTTTGGCAGCGGTGCTCCACGGGTAAATATCACCATAAAAAACTCGGGCATTTTACGTAAAGCCGTTAAGAGCCCGTCGCTGGTGTTTGGCGAAGCCTACATGAACGGTGATATCGAGCTGGGAAGCCCCTTGCGGGACGTGCTAAAATTCGCCGAGCTAAACCCTTTTAATCTAGAATTCGGGCAAAATATGGGTCGTCTAAGCGGCCTCAACAAAAATAAAAAGTCCAAACAACGGGGTTATATAGCTCATCACTACGACGTAGGCAATGATTTTTATAAGCTCTGGTTAGATCCGACCATGAACTACTCATGTGCCTACTTTAAATCACCCAAAGATAGTTTACAGACCGCTCAAGAGCAAAAAACTGATCATATTCTGCGCAAATTGCAGCTTAAATCGGGTATGGAACTGCTAGATATCGGTAGTGGCTGGGGCTATTTATTGGTTACGGCCGCCAAGAAGTATAAGGTCAAAGGCTACGGCGTTAGCCTGAGTAGCGAGCAGATAAAATTCGCTCGCCAACTTGCCAAGCGTGAAGGCGTAGATCATTTAGTAACTTTTAAGTACCTCAATTATCAGGACATACCTAAGACAAAGCGGTTTGACCGCGTAGTTAGCGTTGGCTTTTTCGAACATGTCGGCAGAAATAATTTAGCGGACTACTTCAAGGCAGTTAATAGGCATCTTATTGGTGGTGGCGTATCTGTGCTACATTCCATAACCCATCAGGATGAATCTAAGACTGACCCCTGGGTCGACAAATACATATTTCCGGGAGGCTATTTGCCGAGCGTTCGTGAAACAACAGGCATAATCGCGAAGCAGGGGTTTTATCTATTCGACTACGAAAATCTAGGACAGCATTACGGTCTGACGATAAACAAATGGCTTAAAGCTTACGAGCGAAACGAGCGCGAAATTATTAAAATGTATGACGAGCGATTCTACAGAATGTGGCGCCTTTACCTTATTGGAGCCATGATGACTTTTAAAACGGGCAGCGCCAGTCTGTCGCAGTGGACTTTTAAAAAAGGCCAAAACCCATC
>CAZQPT010000042.1:0-6722 GCA_964595295.1 uncultured Candidatus Saccharibacteria bacterium
AACTTTAAGTATCAATATGGCGTCGAAATATATATAAACCTCGACCATAGTCCTAGCGTCGAAGCCGCCAAAGATGGTATAGAAGCCGGTTTTGAGTTTATTCACATAGATGTTAGCCAGTCGAACCACGACGCCACAGAGGAAGAAATAATCGCCGCTACCAAAGAAGTAGTCGCTTACGCTCAATTAACGGGAGCGTTGGTAGAGAGCGAGCCTCACTACTTCGGTGGCAGCTCCAACCTTCACGAGGAGGACATTGATTATGAAGAGATCAAAAAGACCTTCAGTACCCCGGAAGGCATGAGCCATTTCGTAGAAGCCACCGGCATCGATATTTTCGCGGCCGCCATTGGCAACTTGCACGGTAAATACCCGGTGCCAAAAATATTAGACATCGAGCTATTAAAACAACTTCGCGAAGCCGCGGACTGTAACATTTCACTTCACGGCGGCAGTGGCACCCCTGGGCATTACTTCCGTGAGGCAGTCCAGATCGGCGTAACTAAGATCAACATTAATAGTGATATGCGCTACGCCTATCGCACGGCTCTGGAAAAAGTAATGGCCGAAAACCCTAAAGAATATTCCATCGCTAAACTAATTGGCAAAGAGGTGATCCCAGCTGTTCAGGCAGTCGTCGAAAGCAAGCTCGATGACTTCAATTCGACCGGTAAAGCTTTGGCTGTGATACACTAATACCATAAGCAAGATATTCTAACATAGTAGGGGTGGGACCAGTGGCAAAGCAACCAGATATCGTATGTATCGGTGACATAGTAACCGATGCCTTTATTAAGCTAAAAGACGACAAAGCCGTAACTTACCAGAACGATAAGGGCAAGTGGCTGGCCATGAACTTTGGTACTAAATTGCCATACGATCACGTAGAAATCCTAGAGGCAGTAGGTAATGCCGCCAACGCCGCCGTAGCTTTTTCCCGGCTGGGCTTGCACACCGCTTTTGTAACTAACGTCGGCGAAGATTCGCATGGCCGCGACATGATCCACGCCCTTCATAAAGAAAAAGTCGATAGTCGTTTCGTGCGCATCAATCCCGGCAAAAGCAGCAACTATCACTACGTTCTCTGGTACAAAGAAGAACGCACCATCCTGATTAAGCACGAAGAATACGATTACCACTGGCCACATTTGCACCCGGCCGAAACCCCACGCTGGGTCTATTTTAGTAGCATCAGCGATCACGCGATCGAATATCACGACCAGGTCGCCGATTGGCTCGATCATAACCCTGATGTTAAGCTAGCTTTCCAGCCGGGTACTTTCCAGATGGAAGCCGGTGTTGAGCGCCTAAAACGACTCTATGCCCGGAGCGAAGTCGTTATTCTGAACCGCGAAGAGGCTGTTTTTGTGACTGGTGGTAAATATGACGACCTTCACGATTTAATGGATCGCTTACATCACCTGGGCGTTAAGATCGTCGTGATTACCGATGGCCCAGACGGTGCTTACGTTAGTGATGGTAACCAACGGCTACAAATGCCGCTTTATCCTGACCCATCGCCGCCTAAGGAGCGGACAGGCGCGGGAGATGCTTTTGCTTCGACCTTCGTAGCAGCGCTGGCCAAAGGTAATACCATTGAAGGCGCCTTGCAGTGGGCACCAATCAACTCCATGAATGTCGTTCAGCACACTGGGGCTCAAGCTGGCTTGCTCACCGAAGAAGAAATTGAACATTACCTGCACAAATCCCCGGCCTGGTATCGCTCCAAGCCAATGGCGAGCTAGTATTATCCGGCTACCTGATATACCCTTTTTTGACTGCTTATGGTAATCTGTAAGCAAAGGATGGTTAACGACCGTAGTGAATAAAAACGTAACAGAGGGAAACAAGGCATGACACGATTCTTATCGGCGTCTTTGCAGGCCAAGGAGCCTTTCTTCCAGGCTGGTATTAAGCGGCTAGAGATTGCCAATGGCCACCCTAAGACCGATATCCGGGTTTCGGCGGAAATTATTCACGCCTCTCAGGATAAGTTAAGGCAACTAGGACTTGATCCCAAAGATACTACGCCTAAAGAGTTGTACCATGTTTTGCAGTCCAAAGTGGCCGCTGACGATCGTCGGTTGACCCGAACGCTTCAGACCCACGCCGCCACCCATGTGTCTGCCGAGGCTAACGTCATAGAAGGTATGATTCACGTGCTAAAAGACCTGCCAGATTCCAAGCGCTGCTTTGCGATAAAACAAACTGCCATCAAGGCAATCTTAAAGAAACAGCCGCCTAAGAAAACCATGAAAAAACTAGGCTACCGATCTGTTGATTCGATGCTAAAACATGAGATACCCGTATCGCTGATGGCGGCAGCATGGATTATTGAAGGAAGCGCCTGGCAACAGAGATTACAAGATCAATATAAGTGTCTAAAGCCAAGTGACTTTGAAAACCGAAGCATCAGTATCACCCAACTTTCTTTTAAGAAGTGGGCTGATCTTGCAGAAGACATAGTTGGGCAAAAAAAGCACAACGTAATTAGTTTTAAAGAACTAGGCGCGCTGGTATTTTTACCGCTACCAAACAAAGTGCCGGCCGGGGTTGTCACTGTTAGCCTGAGCCTGGCGCTACACGAATTAAATGAAATCCGGGCCAGTAGCACTTTTCTTAAGCTCTGCCAGGTGCGAGCGGATTTTGGCGCGTTGGTTAAGGACGTGGCTGCCGACGAAGCAAAACTTAGCTCTCAGCTTTTTGAGCAAGCAGTGCCTTGGCATCTGGTTCAGCGTTATTATGCCCGCTTGTCGCGGCACTTTCGCGAAGTGGTTTTTGAGCCTCATGTTCAACTGGATGATATGGTCTGGCACCCGATCGAACAAACGCTAAGCTCAATTGAGCCCAGCATGGCTTTTTGGCATAACAGTGCGCATCTGGGCATCTTAGATAATCGTCGTCCGGTATCAATGAATGTAGTTGACGCGGGTCTTAACTACTGTAATCAGATACCTTTCGAGCAACGTGTTAGCCGTCATTTCCAGCAATCATTGTGGCACGAGCTACTGCTACGCTATTTACAGCACAAATCGGTGGAACAGTCGGTACTGCGTGAATTACAACCTAAATTTGCTACTGAATTAGCGATCGCTTAAAGAAAGGGAATTATCATGTATCAAATATGCGTATCGGGAGCGGCCAAAGGCGACAGCGTAGAAGAGGGCAAAGAGCTGGCTATAAAGCTGGGCGCGGCAATCGCCAAGGCTGGACATTCATTGCTAACCGGCGCGACCATCGGCCTGCCAAACTACGCCGCCGAAGGCTACAAAGCGGCCGGCGGTAAAATGAGCGTTGGTCTTAGTCCGGCCGCCTCCAAAGTCGAGCATGTTATGAAGTATCGTTTGCCAACCTTGGCATACGACACTATTATCTACACCGGTTTGCACTACGTAGGACGCGATACTTTGTTGATTACCTCCAGCGACGCGGTGGTCAGCATTGGCGGTCGTCTAGGCACCTTACACGAGTTCACGATCGCCATGGAAACCGATACGCCAATTGGCTTCCTGCAGGGCGCGGGTGGAATCAGCGAGCAAATACAAGACCTGATGGCTCTGGCGCATCCGCTTCGAGCTGGCTCTATGGTAACTTTTAGCGATTCATCGGATGAGCTTATCAAAGATCTGACCAACTACTTGGATATAGACCACAAGAAGTACATCAAGCTCTACCAATAAGTCCACAGACCATACGCCGAAGTTTTCGACTGCTATAATATATCGGTGACTAAATTCAAGCTACAATCTGATTTTAAGCCGGCCGGAGATCAACCGGCGGCAATCGCTCAATTGACCAAGGGGTTGGAAGACGGTTTGCACCACCAAACCTTGCTTGGCGTAACTGGCTCCGGTAAAACCTATTCCATGGCCAACGTCATTCAGAATGTTCAGAGGCCAACTTTAATTTTGAGCCATAACAAAACCTTGGCTGCTCAGCTGTACGGCGAATTCAAAAACTTTTTCCCTGACAACGCCGTTCATTATTTTGTAAGCTACTTTGACTACTACCAGCCGGAAGCCTACATTGCCAGGTCTGATACTTTTATCGAGAAAGACAGCCAGATTAACGAAGAAATAGATCGTTTAAGGCACGCCGCGACAGATTCGTTGCTCGGTCGCCAAGACGTAATTATCGTGGCCAGTGTCAGTTGCATTTACGGTATTGGTTCGGTGCAGGACTATGACGGCTTGGCCGTGACGGCTACGGTCGGCGAGCGCAAAGTCCGTGACAAGTTTCTGCGTCACCTAACAGACATACAGTATCAGCGCAATGACATCGACTTTCACAGGGGTACTTTCCGGGTCCGAGGCGATGTCGTGGATATTTTTCCAGCCGGTGAAGAGCTAGCCTATCGAATCGAGTTTTTTGGCGACGAAATTGAACGTATAACCAAGCTTGATCCATTAACAGGCGAAATTCTGGCCAAGCTGGACTCTTACAAGATCTTTCCTAGTTCGCACTACGTAACGCCGCAAGCCAAGCTCAAACTAGCCCTTGGAAGCATCGAGAACGAGCTCGAGCAAAGAACGACTCAATTTAAAAACGAGGGCAAACTCATAGAAGCTCAGCGAATACAGCAACGTACCAGATTCGATCTGGAAATGCTCGAAGAAACCGGTTTCGTAAAGGGTATCGAGAACTACTCGCGCTACTTAACTAACCGCGAGCCGGGCGAGCAGCCCGCGACGCTACTTGACTATTTCCCGGACGATTATTTACTAATGGTAGATGAATCACATATGTCGATTCCTCAGGTTAGAGGTATGTATAACGGCGATCGAGCTCGCAAGGAGGTGCTGGTAGAACATGGTTTTCGCTTACCGAGCGCCCTAGACAACCGTCCGCTGAATTTCAGCGAGTTCGAAAGACACGTAAACCAAGCTATATACGTGTCAGCCACGCCGGCGGAGTACGAGCTTAGTCGCAGCCCTGCTCCTGCCGAACAGGTGATTCGCCCAACCGGCCTACTCGATCCGCCGATAGAGGTGCGCCCTGTTGATGGACAAATTGATGACCTGCTGGCCGAAATTCGTGACACCGTCGCCAAGCGCGAACGAGTGTTGGTAACGACGCTTACTAAGCGCATGAGCGAGGATTTAACGGATTATCTCAAAGAACTAAATGTCAAAGTCGCTTACCTGCACAGCGACGTCGACACGCTTGATCGCACTGATATTTTGCGAGATTTGCGGCTAGGTGTATATGACGTACTAATTGGGATAAACCTACTGAGAGAGGGTCTTGATCTACCGGAAGTGTCGCTGGTCGCGATTCTGGACGCCGATAAAGAAGGTTTTCTGCGTAGCGAACAGGCTCTGATTCAAACCGTCGGCCGCGCGGCCAGACACGAAAAGGGCAGGGTTATAATGTACGCTAACAACATTACCAAAAGTATGAAAAAAACCATCGATGAAACTACCCGTCGTCGTAAGATCCAGGAAGCCTACAACACCGATCATGGCATCACGCCAACCGGCATTACTCGTAATATCGAAGCTGGCATGCGGCCGGATATGCCAGACGAAGCCAAGCGAGCCAAACTTAATCTTAAGAAGATCCCTAAAGACGAATACGGCTCGCTGATAAAAGACCTGACCGGACAGATGGAATTGGCATCTGCCAATCTTCAATTCGAAACAGCTGCCGAACTGCGTGACCTTATTGACGATATCAAGAAAAAGCTGTAATAAACTCAATAAGAAATAGCTAGGCAGCCTGGGATAGCTCGCGTAGATAGCCAATTGATGACAAAGCCTGGCTACCAACGCGTCCGGCCACCCCAAGCGTCTTTGCGGCTAGGCCAACGGCCTGTTCGGCGGTTGAGGTAGCCAAGTGAAAACCGTCTTTGAGTACATTCTCCGAGGTTTGAGCGGCATTGACTTTTTTATGTATGCCCAAGGCGCTTAAGGGGTCTCCAGACAGAGGATAAGAAATATGGCCGTAATTCGGGTCAACACGGTGATCAACGCTACCGGGGTGAATAATATTAATCGCGGCGTACTGTTTTTTGGCAGTCAAGGGATCAGTACCGCCCGCGGCTATTACTAACTCGTGTTTCGCGGCTACATCTAACAGGTCAATAAAGTCGGTACCTTCGGTATGACCGGCAAAGTGAATTGGCAGCATAGCCAGTAGCAGCGGGTCGCTGGCCCAGGCGACAAGAATGCCCCGGCTGTTCCATGTGGATTTTGGATCACGGATGGTAGAAAAAACTAGATCGAACGCGCAGTGACCAATAAACCTAGTAACTGTTTTAACTCTCGTTACTACCTCTGGTTCCTCGGCCCGGAAGACGGCTAGTCCTTGTTCGTTTTTGGCGACAACGCAAGGCACGATGCCGTATATTTTTTTGGTGATTTCCAGGTTGGGTCGTGTATCGTCCTGGCCATTTTGCTTAACCATCTCGAGCACTAGGTCGAAACCAGCAGACGTGCCAAATAACGTCGTTGGGTTTCCACTAGCGTAGTGAAATGCTATGTCTAAAAGATCAGCCGCTGTTTGTTCCTTGCTTTGGCTACCAAAGTGGAGTGCTTCGCTAACCGAACTCGCCGACGAATACTTACTGTAGCCAATTCGGTCGACAGATACCGATCGTAGATCTTGGCGTCTGGAGGCATGGTCTTCGTGTAAGTTTGAAGCGGTGGATTTTGAAATCGACGGCATCTCGGTAAAACCAGGAATAAATAGCGCTAACTCAGCGCCACCAATATCAGGAGCTA
>CAZQPT010000043.1:0-6537 GCA_964595295.1 uncultured Candidatus Saccharibacteria bacterium
GACGAGCTGGGAACAATCGCCGAGGACGACGCCAAGGTGGAGAAGGTGTCATTTTATAAGAATGATGACTTTACTGACCTCTGTCGGGGACCACACGTGGAATCGACCGGCAAGGTCGGCGCCTTTAAGCTGATGCGCGTAGCCGGCGCTTACTGGCGTGGCAACGAAAAGAATCCGCAGATGCAACGCCTGTACGGCGTGGCCTTCGCTACTCCTAAAGAGTTACGCCAACACCTGGACATGCTCGAAGAAGCCAAAAAGCGTGATCACCGAAAGCTGGGGCAGGAGCTGGATCTGTTTGTTATTTCTGATCTTGTGGGGGCCGGTTTGCCGATCTTTACGCCTAGGGGCACGGTTTTGCGTAATGAGCTGGTCCGTTTCTCCGAAGAGCTACAACGCGCCGGTGGTTACGAAGCCGTTTGGGCGCCACATATGACCAAGACTGAGCTCTACAAGGTGTCCGGGCATTACGACAAATATCCGGAGCGCTTCGAGGTTTCCAGCTCTGAGTCTAAAGATGAGTTCATGATGAAGCCCATGAACTGCCCGCATGTAACCCAGATTTTTGCCAGCCGACCGCGGAGCTACCGTGACATGCCTCAGCGCTACATGGAAACTACCACTATGTATCGTGACGAGAAGAGCGGTGAGATCCATGGTTTGTCGCGAGTACGGGCCTTAACCCAAGACGACTCTCACGCTTTCGTACGGCCCGACCAGATAGACGCCGAGATGCGCTCGATAATCGGTATGGTTAAACAGATGTATCTGACGCTTGGCATGCCGCTGAGCGTGGACTTATCGTTTAGAGATGAAACCGATAATTACTTCGGTGATCCCGCTGTTTGGGACAGCGCTCAGAAGACACTGGAACAGGTCGCGAAAGAGGAAGAGCTTAACTACAAGATTGAGCTAGGCGAAGCGGCTTTCTACGGTCCGAAGATCGATATATACGTGTCTGATGCCCTTGGCCGCCGTTGGCAGTGCGCCACCGTTCAGCTCGACTTTGTTCAGCCGGAACGTTTCCAATTGGAATACACCGATGAAAATGGCGAAAAGCAACGCCCAGCCATGGTTCACAAGGCCATTCTGGGTTCTATCGAGCGTTTCCTGTCCGTATACATCGAGCACACTGCCGGCAAATTTCCGGTCTGGTTAGCGCCGGAGCAGATCCGGGTCATATCCGTTAATCAAGAGCCCGCGACCCTAGAGTTCGCCACGCAAGTACAGACCAGGGCCAAGGAGCTGGGCCTGCGCATAGTTCTCGATAACTCCAACGAGTCAGTCGGCAAAAAGATCCGCTCAGCAGAGGTGGCCAAGGTCCCCTACACGCTGGTGGTCGGCGAAAAAGAGATCGCCAGCAGGGAAGTGGTCCCCCGAATTCGCAAGGATATGGCCGTTTTGGAAATCCAGTTAACCGTTGGGCTGGAGCAGTTCCTTAAGACCGTGGCTAATGAGGCCAAGGCCCGCGTTAGCAAAACGTCTCTGTAATAGCTTAAGGTTAGACATGGCATGAAGTGTATAATTGTAGTTAATGAGTAGAGAGACAATCGCGGTTGACGTTGACGAAGTACTGTTTCCATTTATAGAGGAGTTCGTGAAGTTCGATAATGCTATACATGGCGGTGAGTTTACAGCCGCGCATTTCACTACCTATGCTTTCGAGGACGTACTAAAATCACCTATGGAGGTGGCAACTGGGCGGGTCTATGACTTTAACGGAACGGACCATACCCATATCGAGCCCCTGGACCAGGCGCGTGACGCGCTCATGACGCTTAGCGAACGGTTTGAACTAGCTATTGTTACTGCTCGTCATCCGCAGTTTGAGCCTGTAACTTCGAGCTGGATCCGCAGACACCTTGATGGTGTCTTCTCCAGCCTGTCGCACGTCGGCTATTCTCCAATAATGGAAAAACCTATTAAAAAAGTTGAAGTTTGCCATGGCCTGGGAGCGATAGCGCTTATCGATGACTCTCTCAAGCACGTCAGCGAGTGCGCCGAGGAAGGACTTGAAGGCATTCTCTTTGGTAATTATCCGTGGAATCAGGCGGATAGACTGCCTAGCGGCGTAGTTCGTTGCTTAGATTGGCCGGCCGTGCTGGAGCATTTCGATGGACGAGCTTGAGCCGAATTTTCGACTACGGGTCGAGGCCCTGGTGCGCCGGATTCCGAAAGGCAGGGTGATGACCTATGGCCAAATTGCAGCGCTGTGCGGTAACGCCCGGGCGGCCCGAATCGTGGGCGGCATCGCCCATTTTGGTGATTCGGACTTGCCTTGGCAACGCGTAGTCAATAAGCAGGGTGGGCTGGCCAGCGGCTATCCTGGAGGCCGATTGGGGCACAAGCAAGTGCTGGAAGGCGAGGGGTTTGAGATTTCAGAGCACTACTCGGTGGACGTTCAAAAGCTAATTTGGTGGCCGGAAGACAGTCAATGAAAATGTCTTCAATACCTAAACTAATCGTGATTGTAGGCGAAACTGCCTCTGGTAAATCATCATTAGCATTGCAAATATCACAACAATATAACGGCGAAATTATCTGTGCTGATAGCTCCACAGCGCGCCGTGAAGTTAATATTGGAACAGCCAAACCGACGGCAGAAGAGCAGGCGCTGGTGCCGCATCATTTGCTAGACGTGGTTGGCCCGGACGACGAATTTTCGGCAGCTACGTTCAAAGATCTGGCAAACAAAGCGATTGCCGATATATCGGCCCGTGGCAAGCTGCCAATTATGGTTGGTGGAACCGGTTTATATATTAATGGTGTCATATATGACTATGGCTTTCTGCCGCCAACAGCCAGTAGTGACCGGGAGGAGCTAAATAAGCTATCCAACGGGCAATTGCTTAAAAGGATCGAGAACTTGGGGCTTAACCCAGAGGGTATCGATACCCAGAATAATCGACGGCTGATTCGATTTATAGAAACCGGTGGGGTCCGACCAGCTATGCAAGAATTGCGAGCCAATAGCCTAGTGCTTGGCATAAAGATAGACAAGGACTTATTATACGAGCGCGTCGCTAAACGCGTCGATGAAATGCTGGAGCAGGGTCTTGAACAGGAGGTTTCAGACCTGGTTGAAGCCTACGGCTGGGATTGCGAAGCGCTTAAGGCTGTTGGCTATAGTCAGTGGTTTAACTACTTTTCGCGGGACCAATCACTGGCCGAAACCCGTCGCTTCATCATCAAGGCTACCCAGGATTTAGCCAAACGACAGCGCACCTGGTTTAAACGTAACAAAAGTATTCGATGGCTTAACACCCCTGTTAATTCGACTGACTACGTAGAGATAGTAACAACATTTTTAGCAAACTAAGATTAGCATATGAATCATTTTCTGCTACAATAGCAACATGATTGAGCAACTATTTGGGTCAAAAACTCGCGTTAAATTATTACAATTGTTCTATAGCAATCCGAACAGATCTTTCTACGTCCGCGAGATCACCCGCAAGATCGACGAGCAGATAAACTCGGTGCGCCGCGAGCTGAGCAACCTGCTAAGCATCGGTATCATTACGTCCGACGACGCCCAAAACAAGTTGTACTATGAGGTTAATCAAAAGTACGAATACTATGATCCTTTGCAGCAAATCTTTGGCGGGGGCGTCAAGAAATCCGCTAAAAAAGCCGGCACTGCTACCACGGTTGCCAGCGAGGAAGGCACCAGTGCGCATGAAGACCTAAAAGCAGTAGGGCACATTGACCTAGCGGTTTACACCGGGCAATTCACCCGGGACGAAACGTCTGGTATAGACATACTAATCGTAGGCGAGGTTAACCCCAACGCCTTACAGAAGTACATAGACGAACTAGAGGCCAAAGAAAACAAGGCGCTTCGCTACACGGCCATGAGCCTGGCCGACTTTAAGTATCGCCAACAAATACGTGATCGCTTCGCGGTATCGGTTGCTCAGTCCAAGAAACAAGTGCTCGTAGATTTACATAATCTGCTTGGCGAGATCGAACAAATAGAATCAGAAGAAGCTAAGGAGTTATAAGTAATGGATTTGCAATTTTACGGTGCTAACTGCGTGACCCTAACCTATAAGGGCGCGCGAACAGTCATAGACGACAACTTAGTCGACCTAGGCGCCAAAGGCATCGTTAAGTCCGGCGACGTGGCGCTGTTTACTGGCCCTCATGGTGGTGCTCAATCTGCTCGTCTGACATTCTCGACACCTGGCGAGTACGAAGTAGCTGACGTCTCCGTAATAGGTATTGCCGCCCGGGCTCACATAGATGAGCCTGGCACAACCAACGCCACGATGTTTAAGTTCGTCCATGGCGGTATAACCGTTCTGGTAACCGGTCACATTTATCCTGAACTCAGTGAAGCTCAGCTGGAAGAGATCGGCATGGTCGACGTATTAGTCGTACCAGTTGGCGGTAACGGTTACACGGTTGACCCGGTCGGCGCTCTCAAACTCATCAAAGCTATCGAACCAAAGATGGTAGTGCCAACTCACTATGCCGATAAAGCTTTGTCGTTTACGGTGCCGCAACAGGACCTTACCCACGCGCTTAAAGAAATGTCTATGGAGCCAAAGGAAGCGGTTTCTAAGTTACGCCTAAAGCCGCACGAACTTTCCGACGTGACCCAACTCGTTATTCTAGAAAAATCCTAATAAGTAACTAACTTATTTCGTTGAAGTAACGGGGGTAAGAAGACCCTTTTTCTTGAGAGTGCGAATAGCCTGGGTGCTTAGCTTCATGGTAACTTTTTTGCCGTCGACCATTAAGGTTTTCTTTTGAAGATTGGGCTTCCAGACTTTCTTGGTGTGGCGCTGAGAAAAGCTGACATTGCTGCCGTACTGCTTACCTTTGCCGGTGAGATCACATTTCTGCATAACTTGTCCTTAACTTTACTATAGATTCAAGGTGTTATTGTAGCGGAAACCGCTACCTAAGTCAATTCTTGGCGAGCAGGTATGCGGATTTTAGACTTAGGATGTGGGTAGGCAATTTTATAGGGCACGTGGTTCACATGCGAAAATAACGTGGAAACCACGTGCCCTGGTTTTTGGCTGACGGGTTTGCCATGCTATTACTGGTCATCGTCAGTGATCCAACAGGGTGCTATACTAAACACAATGTTGTCGAGTCTTTCCGGTATTGATATAGTCGTTGTCCTGGTGTCGATTATTGTTTCGTTGACTATCCACGAGGCCATGCACGCTTTCACGGCTCATTGGCTGGGCGATGACACGGCACACCGCGAAGGTCGACTTACTTTGAACCCGCTGGCGCACATTGATTTACTAACGACCGTGCTGCTTCCAATGGTTTTAATTCTAATGCACGCGCCGCCGATTCTGGCCGCCAAGCCCGTGCCGTTTAATCCGGCGCGCGTCAAGTGGGACGAGTATGGCGCCGCTCTGGTCGGCATTGCCGGGCCGCTGACAAACCTGGCTTTAGCCATTCTGGCGGCAGTTATTTTTAGACTATTTGGACCTGATTTAAGTAGTGGAGTTAACAACGCTATAGTCATATTCACCGCTGTTAATATCGGCTTTTTTATCTTTAACATGATCCCGTTCCCGCCACTCGACGGTTCACGCTTGTTATACGCGTTCGCGCCTGAGCCAGTCCAGGAAATAATGCGTCAGATCGAGGGCTATGGCTTCATGGCCATCCTGTTTTTCTTCTTTATTGTCTTCCAATTTATCTCCGGGCCGATAGGCCATGTTCAGAACGTTATACTCAACTTCCTGCTGCTCTAATCCTTGTAGCGGTCCTGTATAATTGAGGGGTCGGGTAGGGCCGTAAAGGTTCATTCCCGGGCATAATGATTATCTGAATACTAATCATTAGGGAGCTCAAGATTTGCTGGCGGCCGTGGTCGTAGCGTGCGAGCCCCCACCTAGAGTTCGCTCAGGTGATCACGCCCGGTACCCGACATTTATATGTTATCTAAGACGCTCTCTACGACAAGATGGCCGGTATCGCAGGCAAGACTGGCATTGATACGTGTCATTTCTGGCGTCCAATTTACTGACACCAAAGTTTCCGGAAGCCTAAATCTGTCCAGGTATAACTCTAGTTTGTCCTTCGCGTATTGACGGTTTTCGGCTGAAACGTCTAGCTCCCCTAAGCGTAACGGCGAAGCACCTCCAAGCCAAATGCTGGTCCTGGGGGTTGGCCCCAGCTTAGGAAGGGCCTCAAGAGCCTGTTCATAGATATTAGAGGACGAAGTTTGGCTCTTTCTCTTGGTAGGGCTACTAAAATGGCCCAATAGCCCCATATTGGTATCTGTATTGTGGGCGGCAATGACCAGACAAGTAGAAGCTCCGAGTGTCAGTAGTGACTGTTTTCCATACTTAAGCTCATCGACGTCTACCTCTATTAAGTTAGGGTCAAACTTCGATGTTTCTAAACTGTCATACTCTGAAAACACGAATTCAATCTTCATGAATACATATTATACCATAAACTGTCAAGTTATGTTACCCCGACCAGCATTATCCTTATGCTAAGATGTAAGCATGTGGCAAGAAACCAAGCACGGATTATATAAGCAGTTTAACTTCGAAG
>CAZQPT010000044.1:0-6259 GCA_964595295.1 uncultured Candidatus Saccharibacteria bacterium
GTGCCCGAATTTGATCATTCAGGCGGGTGTATTTGGCGATAAGTTCATCTCCTTAGCTTTCTTGATTTTAACGTACATGCATTTTAACAGATACAGCTCCAGAGGTCAAACCCAAATCCCATCATCAGGGTTGATGTCGGGATTTGACTTGGCGGGCGACTTAGGCTGCCCCGTTCCCGGGTATTCGACTTTGAGCCTTATGACGATCGCTTCGCGGATATAGTCACTTCGTGAACAATAGCTGTCCTTAGCCGCCCCGTTAATTATTGGCAGCAACTCCTCGGGGAGTGTGAGGGTGACGTTTTTACAGGGCACGTGGTTTCCACGTTATTTCTGCATGTGAACCACGTGCCCTGGTTTTTGGCCGAGCCGAAAAGGCCACGGTGAAGATGGTATTAAAACCGAAGCGACTGCTGGTCAAAACTTTTCCTTGCGGTTTTTGGGGCGATAGGCCAGAGCTTCTCTTAGGTGGCTTTCACTGATGTCCGCGTGGCCCTCCAGGTCGGCAATTGTCCGGGCGACTTTTATCGTACGCATGTATGCCCTAGCGGACAGGGAGTATATACGGGCCGCCTTATTCAAGGTTTCGACAGCGTTAGGCGTTAAGCCTGCTAGCTTTTTAACATCCAGGTTAGTCATGTCGGTGTTGAGACGCGTAATGCCTAAACGCTTGGCCTGTAGGCTACGGGCTTTGGCAACGCGTTCCCTGGTGACCCTGCTTAAGTCGGTGACCGACGGCTCCTCTAATAATAGGCTGTGGTCGATTTCGTGGACGTCACAGTACAAATCTATACGATCCATGATTGGTCCGGATAAGCGATTGGTGTAGTTTAACTTTTGAGACGCCAGGCAGTGGCAGCCATCAGGAGTGCCGTAGTATCCACAAGGGCAGGGGTTGGCGGTGGCAATTAATATAAAATTGGCGGGAAACTCTACGTTGCCGGCAGCTCTGGACACGCTTATAATTCGATCTTCTAGGGGTTGGCGCAGAGATTCAAGCGTGGGACGGCTGAATTCGGGGAATTCGTCAAAAAACAGAATGCCACGATGGGCCAGGCTTAACTCTCCAGGACGTACAACCGTTCCTCCGCCGGTGACAGCTACGGTGCTGGCGCCGTGATGTGGCGCCCGAAACGGGCGCGAGCTAACGATCTGCTCGTAGTCGTGACTTGCCAGACTGTGAAGATGCGTGACCTCGAGGACTTCCTCCCGGCTTAAAGGTGGCATAATACCTGGCATGGCTTTGGCCAGCATGCTTTTACCGGTGCCAGGTGGACCGCTTAACAAGATGTTATGTCCACCCGCGGCAGCGATCTCCAGCGCGCGTTTGGCTAAAGACTGTCCGACAATGTCGCCGAGCTGTACTGTCTCGTCAGTTGATCCCTTGTTTTCCAGCGTATAGCTACCACCTTGGGTATGGACGGATTCGATGGGCACCGTCCCTTTGAGGTGAAAAAACAGTTCCGATAAGCTGTTTACGGGTAGTAAAGTCACGTTTGGTATCAACTGAGCCTGCCTTAGGTTAGCCTCCGGTATATAGAACGTGGTGATACCGTGGGCGCGGCCGACCAATATTTTGCCAATGATACCGCGTACGGCCCGAGTACTGCCGTCCAGGCCTAGTTCTCCGATGAACGCCGTGCCGCTTGGCATGTCAATTTGAATCTGATCGCTGGCTGCCATAATTGATACGGCTATTGCCAGGTCAAAACCACTATCGGCCTTTGGAACATCGGCCGGAGCCAGGTTAATAATGACTCTTTTGCGGGGTAGCATTATCCGGCTAGTCGCAAACGCGCCCCTGATACGTTCGCGGGATTCGTCTACGGCTTTGTTGGCGAAGCCAACGATAACGATATTGGGCAGGTTATTTGATAAGTGGCACTCGATGTCGACGATAATACCGTCGGCGCCGTTAGAGGTAATACTTTTGATCTGGACACTCATAGTGTCACAAAGTAAAACACCTCGTCCGGTTAGGGACAAGGTGTTTTAAGATTTATTTAAGATTTTTGGTTTTGCTTTTGGAGTTTTACTGGTGGGATGACAATCTGCGAGAAATTGTCATCCCTATTTGTGCGTTTTTATTTTTGAGCACTTAATTTGTTCAGTGCTATTACGTATCTTATAGAATAGGTTCAGCGGCGTCAATAACAATTATGCTTATTGTTCAATAAAGCTGTGCATAACTTTTAGCTTAAAAAGTAAAAGCTTGAGCGGATTGACAAAAACAGGTCCGCGTGCTAGTCTAGAGCTTGTAAGTCACAAAAACAAAAACGTTCGGTACAGCTAAAACAACGATGCTTCTCGCGGGAAGCGGAAACTTACAAACGCACGTAATCGTGCCAACCACGCGAATACGCGTAACCACGCGGAGGAATCCGTGCCAACGCTCTATTCGACTCTCAAGGTCGGTAGAGCGGTCAGTCAGCTGCGGGCAGCAAGCGCTTCAATAGTCTAATTTATATAAGCGGATTTGCTGCCCCGGCACCATTTTTAACAAAAAGCACAGTAAATAGGGCCTCACACCTATGAACCTACAAAAGCATCAGCTTATTAAAAGCATCAAACGATGGCCATTAGCAGCGTTACTCGCTCTGGATGGTCTTTTTTTTGGATTTACGGAACCCAGAACGGTAGCAGCGCCGATGTTAATGGTTGGTTTTGGACTTATCGTGGCTAATTTATACTTCATGATCCGCGGCGCTATCAGATTAGCCCGCTGGTATGGGGTCTCCTTTGGTTCTCACGCTCGCCGGGTAGCGATGGTGGCAACCGGGGTAATCGGCAGCGTAGTCGCCTTACAGTCGGTCGGGCAGTTAAGCCCGCGTGACGTGATCGTACTACTGCCTTTCGCCGTCATAGCCTATCTATATACGTCATACGGCCAAACCAACCCGGACCCGTAGTAAGCTCTATCATCAGGCTGGCTCAACCTGTATAATATGAACTATGAATCCATTATCAAATGAAACTGGTTTGAGCTTACCACCCGTCATCCATGAGCAAAATCCGGCTGTCGCGGGCGCTCCCGAGGTAGCATCTCCAAAAGTCGAACAAGCTCCAATCGCGGCCGAAAGAGCGCCTGCTACCGGGCAGGTCGCGCCGGCATTTAGCGTGCCAATGCCAGTTCAGACCCAGCAAAACGACCAACAAGCCGTTGTTAATAGCACATCACAGAGTGTTGTACAAAACTTACCAGATGATGGCGATCTTATCGAAAAAGATTGGGTAAATAAAGCCAAAGCCATAGTAGAGCGTACCAGAGACGACCCGTATAAGCAGAGCGAAGAGTTAACAGTGTTCAAAGCCGATTACATGAAGAAGCGCTACGACAAGACGATAAAAGTGAGTCAGTAGACATTATGACAACGTTTCTTGTTATACTGGCCATACTATTTACGCTGGTTTTGATAGCAGCTCCGATAGTTTTTTTACAAACGCGCAAGGTTTTTCGCGAGCAAAAAAACTATGAACGTGGTCTCAAGATCGTGCCCTTGCTTATCCACCTTCCACCACCCAGCGACGACACCGATTTGGGTGGTAGGGACGTTAGGGACGTAACCGACGAGACCATCAGCAAGGCCGAGATTATATACAACATTATTGCCAGCACATTGCAGAAGGGCTTCAAAAGTAATTTCTATGGTCAGCGCCATTTTGCCTTCGAAATAGTTGGCAGTCAGGGCTTCGTATACTTTTACGCGGCCGTGCCGATCTCGCTTTTGGAAGTCGTAAAGCAGGCGATTGTCAGCGCCTACCCGGCAGCCAGGCTAGAAGAGGTCGCTGAACACAATATATTTAGTCCGGTTGGTAAAGCCAGCGGCACTTTGGGCGGTGAGCTATCACTTAAAGAGCACTATGCTTATCCTATAGCCACTTTCCAGGATTTAAAGCGTGACGCCATGCAATCACTGCTTAACGCCCTATCAACGCTTGGTAAAGAGGACGGCGCCGGCATTCAGATTCTGCTACGTCCGGCCAATCCCAGCTGGCGTAAGAACGCCTCGGCCGTAGCCAGCAGTAAACGAAAGGGTGATCACGGGGTGAACTTTAGTAGTGTCATGAAAGACGTCGCCAAGGCCTTTACTAACCCGCCCGAGAACAAAGATGAAGGTTCCAAGCCCAAAGAACTATCCAGCTTAGAACAGTCTACCTTTGACGCTATAGATGAGAAGACTCGCCATCCGGGTTATGAAGTAGTAATTAGGGTAGTAGCCTCATCAAACGTTACTCAGCGAGCCCAGGCGCTACTAGCTAATATAGTGGCTAGCTTCCAGTTGTACGACGCGCCAGGCAAGAACGGTTTTAAGTACACGCCGGCCAAAGACGTGGACGCGCTGGTTACTTCTTATTTACTTAGGTTTTTCCCGCAGCATCATAATAAGAGCATTCTTAACTCCGTGGAGCTGGCGACTTTGTTTCACTTCCCGGATCAGCGAAACATTCCAACGTCGCAGCTGGCCCGCCAAGACTCCAAGCAGGTCGATGGTCCTCGTAATATCCCCGAAGAGGGCCTGTTGTTGGGCTACAACCTGTTCCGTGGCGCCAAGAAGCCAATTAGATTGGCTTTGCACGACCGCCAGCGTCATATGTACGTAGTCGGACAAACCGGTACTGGTAAGTCTACTTTCCTGGAAAACCTGGCCCTGCAGGACATGCTCAGTGGCAACGGCTTTGCCTTTGTCGACCCTCATGGCGACACCGCCGAAAAATTGTTATCCATGGTTCCTAAGGAGCGCACCGAGGACGTGATTTACTTCAGCCCGGCCGACATGGAATACCCAATGGGGCTCAATTTGTTTGAGTTTAACAATCCCGATCAGAAAGATTTCCTGATCCAGGAAGCGCTTAATATGCTCTACAAATTGTACGATCCGCAACATCAGGGCATCATGGGGCCGCGCTACGAGCACTTGTTCCGCAACGCCGCTTTAACGATTATGGCCGATCCCGAAGGTGGTACCTTCGTCGATATCCCTAAATTATTCCGTGATCAGAAGTACGTGCAGCAAAAATTACAGCACGTAACAGACCTAAACGTCCGAGAGTTCTGGCTTAAAGAGATGCCGGCCTCTCAGCGGTCTAATGACTTCGGAGAGGTGACTAGTTGGTTCGTGAGTAAGTTTGGTGCTTTCCTGAGTAACGAAATGATGCGCAACATAATCGGGCAGACCAAATCGGCCTTCGATTTGCGCGATATCATGGACAACAAAAAGATTCTGCTGGTGAACTTAAGTAAAGGCCGCACCGGTGAACTAAATAGTAAGCTTCTAGGCATGATCTTCGTTATGAAGTTCCAGGCGGCGGCTATGAGTCGGTCCAATATACCAGAAGACGACCGTATTGATTTTAGTTTGTACGTTGACGAGTTCCAGAACTTCAGCACCGATAGTTTCGCGACTATCATGTCCGAGGCTCGAAAGTATCACCTTAACCTGATTGTGGCCAACCAGTTTACCACCCAGTTAACCGAAGAAATCCGTGACGCCGTGTTTGGTAACATTGGTACCATCGTCTCGTTCCGGATTGGCCAGAATGACGTCGAGAGTCTAGGCCGCTATTTCCAGCCAATCTTTGATGGCGATGATCTGGTGCGTATCCCGAACTACAATACGATTATGCGAACGTTGGTTGGCGGCGTGCCAACTCAGCCATTTAGTATGGCGACCTTGCCGCCGCTTGGTACGCCTAATCCTCGGCTTGGCGAAGCTCTTAAACAACTGGCGGCGGCTAAGTATGGCCGTTCCAAAGCCGACATAGAAAAAGAACTATACGCCCGCCTGGCTACAAAAGAGGATGTTAAGCCGGTCAGCTCGGCTTTTGGGGCGCCAAAAGCGGCAGCGCCTTTTGGCACGCCGACCGCGACAGGTTCTACGGCGTCAGCCGCCGCCAAACCGGCAGCCGGGGGCTCATCGTTCCTGGATGACTGGCTTGATAAGCGACGAAGCGGCGTTGCTACACCAGCAGCGGGCCCAGTCGCGCCATATGCTCCAGCATCGCCTGTTTCGTTGGATCCGCCAGCCGTGCCTGTGGCTTCACCTCAGCCTTTCAGTCAGCCTTCGCAACCCGAAACGCCAAAGATTACGGTTAAGCCTAAAACGATGCTTACAGACAATCCTGAGGCGTCAGAAGCGGGTACTGCCAGTCCCGCTGACACGACACGTAGACCCTTCGAACCGGCACCAGCCGCCCCGCCAGCCGCGCCAGGTGGTGATACCAAAAACATATCGAGCAACGAAATAGAGCAAACCGAAGT
>CAZQPT010000045.1:0-5424 GCA_964595295.1 uncultured Candidatus Saccharibacteria bacterium
TAACTGTCCAAAGCGGTGGCATAGCCGTAACTGGCAATAGCACCATAACTGGCACGCTGACTGCCCTTACTGGTCTAACCAGCTCCGGAACAGTTAGCTTCACCGGCCTAACCGCCAGCCGTGCCGTCTTCACCGATAGTAGTAACAACTTAAGTAGTAGTGGCGCCAGCCTTGATTTGCGTAACAGTCTAACAGATGAAACTGGTAGCGGTGTAGCCGTCTTTGGTACCAGTCCGGCAATTACTACTAGCCTAACGACAGCTAGCGCTAGCTTTGACCTAATAAATACTGGCGCCACCACTGTTAATTTTGCTGGCGGAGCTACGACTTTAAGTGTTGGCGCTGCCGGTGGCACCACTACCATCAACGGCAACTTAACTGTCGCCGCTAATAAGAACCTCAGCTTACCAAGTGGTACCGGCACATTTAGTCAGATCTTTAGCTCAGCTGCCGCGTCAAGTGCTCACGTTATTAGCATTGCCAACACCAACACCGGCGCTGGCGTAGCTATCCAGGGCGTAGACCTAACACCTACCAATAACAGCGCGGCCAGCAGTGGCACCAATTTACTAAATGTCGTTAATTTTAACGCCGGTGCCGCGTTAGGCGGAACCGATCAGACTAACGGTATTAACTTTAACAGCGCTGTTGGCTACACTAACTTCATTAAGACGCCTACGGCCGTACTAACCAGCGGCGGAGCGTTTACTGGATTAACAGGAGTAACCAGCTCCGGCACCATTAGCTTCACTGGTCTAACCGCCAGCCGCGCCGTCTTCACTGATGCCAGCAACAATCTAAGTAGTACTGGCGCCAGCGTTGATCTGCGAAACAGCTTATCTGACGAAACCGGTACCGGCGTAGCCGTTTTTGGCACCAGTCCAACACTCACCACCAGCCTGTTAACTGGCAGTGCTAGCTTTGACCTGCTTAACACTGCCGCCACCACCATTAACTTTGGTGGCGCGGCCACAACTCTAAGTGTTGGCGCCGCTGGTGGTACCACGACAGTTAATGGCAACCTAACGGTTGCTGCCAACAAGAACCTCAGCCTACCAAGTGGTACCGGCACGTTTAGTCAGGTCTTTACTAACACTGTTGCCAGCAGCGCTCACAGTATTAGTATCGCCAACACCAACACCGGCGCTGGCGTAGCTATTCAAGGAGTTGACTTAACGCCAACTAACAACAGCGCCGCCAGCAGTGGCACCAACACTCTAAATGTGGTTAACTTCAACGCTGGCGCGGCACTTGGTGGCACCGACCAGACTAACGGTATTAACTTTAACAGCGCTGTTGGCTACACTAACTTCATTAAGACGCCTACGGCCGTGCTTAGTAGCGCCGGCGCCCTAACTGGTCTAACTGCCTTAACTAGCTCTGGCACTATTAACTTCAGTGGTCTAACCGCCTCACGCGCTGTGTTTACCAACTCTAGCAACAACTTAAGCAGCACCGGCGCCAGTGCTGACCTCGCGAACAGCTTGAGCGACGAAACCGGTAGCGGCTTGGCTGTCTTCGGTACCAGCCCAACAATCACCACTAGCTTAATTGCCGGTGGCTCCAGCTTCGATCTGCTCAACACGACTGCCACCACAATTAACTTCGCTGGCAACGCCACGACGCTAAGCGTTGGCAACGCTTCCGGTACGGCTACCTTTAACGGTAAGTTGCGGGTTGCCAGCGCTCCAGCCGCGGCAGCCGGATCGTCATCACTGCAGGTTGGTATAGCTTTGGCGGGTGGCGCGAGCAGTAGCGCGAACGGTACCTATTTGGGTGTTAACACTTCTGGCGCCAGCACGGCTGACTTCCTGAACTTCCAAAATAACGGCGTGGCAACTGTTCGTATAGATAGCGCCGGAACGTTCCATGTTGGCCCAGGTTCGGGCGTCGGCGTGGACGGTAAGACTGCCGACTGTAGCTCTAGCGGTCAAGTGCTTTCAGGTGCCGTATACACTGGCGGTATAGTTACTGGTGGCGTTTGTTCCAGCCCATCAGGCTTCGTTACCTTGCAGAACGCCTACACTAACTCGGGCGGCACCAGTCCTCAAATAGCGTTAAATAGTAGCTTTAACGGTGGCCAAGCCGGTCTAAAAATTGCTGATGACCCTGGCACGCCAGTAACTGGTAACTTGTTCCAGGTCACCAACAACGGCGCTACCAGCACCTACTTCGGCGTCAGCAGTACTGGTCTGACAACTGTCGGCAAGCTTGACGTTAGTGGCACGGCTACCAGCTCGATCGCTGGCCGTCTAAATCTAACGCAATCCAGTGGCGTTGGCTTGGCAGTAACCAGTGACGCCACGATTGCCGGCTCGCTTAAAGTTGGCGCGTCTAACCAGTTCCAGGTTGACAACGCCGGCAACACGACTATAACTGGCGGAAGCTTCAGTGTCAGTAGCACTGGCTCACCAGTTAATAGTTTCGCGGTCACAGCCGGCGGTGTCGTGACTGATACTTACGCTAGCAGCTCTACCAACACCACTGGAGCCAGCTTTAATGCTACCAACAGCGCCTCCGGCTCAGGTACCATCACGGTTAACGGCGTGGGTATTGGCCTAACCGGCACGGCGAACGCGGTTGGCGGCGCTAACACTATCAACGGTGTTAACTTCGTGAGCGTAACTCCTATCGTCAGGAATACCTTTAACGCCATGAATGTCGGTACTGGTTACGATAGCATTTTGACACAAGGCGCTACCCAGCTGATAAGCGGCACGGGCAAAGTCCAGGATGCTGCCATCAGCTCTGCCGTCACGTACACCAATCTCCAAAAAGTCGGTGCCCTGAACACTGGTTCAATCACCACTGGCTTTGGCACGATTAGTACGGCGAATAACATTACTACATCGGCTGCTTTGCAAGGTAACACGCTAGGGATTGGCAACACGCCGTCATACGATAAATTCACGGTCGACACTAATGGTAATACGGCAACCACCGGTACCTTGGCTGTTGGTACGACTAGTCAGTTCCAGATTACAAACGTTGGAAATGTTAGCACTTCAGGCACATTGTTGCTTAGTGGTAGCGCCGCTAACCAGCTTAAGCTGAGCGGCGTGCCAGCCGTAGCGACTACCAGTTCATTGGTCCAGCTCGGTTCGGTTGCCATAACTGGTGGTGCTGCCGGTGGAACCTACATTGGTATCAGAGCTCCGGCTGCCAACACTGCCGACTTCCTTGACTTCCAGGATAGCACTGGTGCTATCCAGCTTCAGGTTGCCAGTGACGGCGCGATTTCTACCAATGGGCACTTGTCCGTGCTTAATGGCGGCGCTACTATAAGCGGTGCCGTAAGTGCCAGCACCACCGTCAACGCCGGAAATGCCTACACTATTGGTGGCGGAGTTGGAACTGCCGGCCAATTCCTAAGAAGCAACGGTACGACTGGTTTCGTGGCTAGCGGCTTACAGTCTGCGGATGGCGCCGGTGTCTTCATCCAAAAAACTCCGCTAACGACAGCCGATAACACCATCCAGTCGACTGCTTCTACGGTGGTTGGCTTGACGATCAAGGGCAACAGCTTCGGCGGCGATACAAGTGATATATTGGATGTTTATGTTGCCGGAGGCGGTGTACCGATTGACTACATAAGCTCTACTGGAGTACTTAATGTCGGTGCCAATATCCAGCCTACTGCCAACAACACGATTGATTTTGGCACTACCGCAAACAACTTCCGTACAGGATACTTCGGCACAAGCGTATTCACGCCATCCGTTACTACGCTGACCCAGACAGTTTCTAACGGCGTAAGCATAGCTATTAAGCCAGGCACCACCTCATTCGGGGGAGGCACTGGTGGAGCGGTAAACATAACCGGTGGCGATGAAACTAACGCTGCGGCCGGAGGCACTGGTGGAGCGGTAAACATAACCGGTGGACTGGCTAACGGCGCGGGCGCTACAAGCAGAACGGGTGGTAATGTTACAATCACCGGCGGCCAAGCTACTACCAGCGGTGGCGGTGCTACAAGACAGGGTGGTAGTGTGATAATTGACGCTGGACAAGGTAACGGAGGATCAGCTAACGGTAGCGTAACAATTGGAAGCACTAACGCGTTTGCTATAAGTGTAGGTAACGCTACGGCTACGACTGTGAGCACTTTTACCGCTGGAGCATATGGAATTAAGATTACCAATACCGGTATTGGTATCAACACTGGTGCCGTAACTCCTGCTGTCGACTTAGCCTTTGGCGGCGGCGTAGCCCGAACAATCAGTGTCCAGGCACAACCTACTGCCAACACTGCTGGTAGCGCACTAAATATCCAAGCTGGCACAGGAAACGGCACAGGCAATGGCGCTAACCTTACCTTGCAGGGCGGTGCCAAGGGCGCGTCAGGCACGACTGCCGGATTTGTGGTCGTAAGAGCAAATGGTACTGACGGTACCGCTTTCCAGATCCAGGACAGCGCCGGTACTTATGTACTGTTCAATGCTGATACTACGGCTGCCACCCGGCTCGTAAAGATTGGTATCGGCACACCAACCTTAACCAGTAGCACGAATGGCGACCTGTTTGTTACTGGCAACATCGAAGCTCTTCAAACCGTACTAATTGGTACGACTGCCAATGGTAACACCTTTGATGGAACCACCCACGAACTAACACTTTCCGGAAGTGCACGACATACAACAGCGGTTGTCTTAACTCCTGAATATCCTGGTGCGACACTTACAGGTGACGGCACCGCTAACGTAGGAACTATGACTTCTGACTTCTGCTCAAGCATTTCTGGATTGAGTATTAACAGCGCTGTGTGTGGCACGAGCCAACAGCACAACTACTATAGCTGGTCTGCGTCTGCTACTAATGATTATGATGTATGGGTCCGATATCAATTACCAAGTGACTTCTCGGCTACTGCGACTGGGGCCGCGGCCGCGTTTAGCTTTGCCGGATTTGGTACCTCATCTTCCGAAACCCAGCAGATCACTGTATATAGCGCGGGTACATCTTGCGGTACCTTTACCCTAACGGGCAATGGTACTTGGCAGTCCAATAGTCTTACTGGCACAACGGTAGTTGCTAGTGGCTGTAGCCTTGCCGCCAACACTGTCCTTACTTTCGATGTTCATCTTACGGCCGCTAGCTCGAGTAACTTCTCTCGAGCTGGTGAGATTACGATTAATTACCTAAGCAAATATTAAAAAGGGGAGAAACAAAATATGAAACAAGAAAAAATCCGTAAGCAACAAGAAGACCGACTGCTAAAGCATTTGAATATGAAAGAACGCCGTCAGCAGGTACAACTGCGACGGATGATAATGATCGATCCGCTTTTTAAGACTATCTAGAGCTACTTTCAATCTGTTGGCGACAGTGTTACCATGTATGCATAAGGGCTACGGCCGGACAGGGTAATCAAAAGCTATCATGGGGATAAATAAGGCTAAGTGGAAGCGGGGACTCATGCTTCGC
>CAZQPT010000046.1:0-5373 GCA_964595295.1 uncultured Candidatus Saccharibacteria bacterium
TGGCCACCAGCAAAGCCTGGCTTGGCGCTTGAACCTGTTCGGGATTTTTGACCCTTGGTACCACGACCAGCGGTTTTACCCTGTCCGGCGGCTATACCGCGTCCGACGCGATTGCCTTTTTTTGATGGCGTGGTTTGTAATTCGTGATATTTCATTATTCTTTCGCCTCTTCTGATGCTTTAGCAATTGGAGCTTTTTCAGCTTTGGCTGGCTTATCTAACTTGTCAGCTTTTTCGGATGTGGCTTTTTTTGGCTTATTAATCGTGGTGATCCATTTACTTGAAGGAACCAAACTTTCCAAAGCTTCGATGGTAGCATAGGCAGTGTTGGTCTTGTTGGTAGAACCTAGTGACTTGCTAAGAGCGTTCTTAACGCCAGCGACTTCAAGAATAGTACGTACGACACCACCAGCGATCAAACCGGTACCAGCGCTAGCTGGCTTAAGTAAAATGTGGGCGCCGGAAACTTTCTTTTCGACTTCGTGCGGCAGAGTGCCTTTGTAAAGAGAAACCGTGACTAGATTCTTTTTCGCGACTTCGGTGGCTTTAGTAATAGCAGCGGTTACATCAGCACCTTTGGCGGTACCAACCCCAACTTTGTGCTTGCGATCCCCAACCACGACTAAAGCGCGGAAACGGAAGCGACGGCCGCCCTTAACAACTCGTGCCACGCGGTCTATGTGTAGAGTGCGCTCATCATATTGCTTTTCTTCTTGCTGAACTTCTGGACGACGGTTTCGACGTTCACCAGGTTTTTGATTCTGATTTTGATCTGCCATGTTAGAACTCCAGTCCTGCTTTACGAGCGCTGTCGGCCAAAGCCGCGACACGACCATGGTACAGTTTGCCACCACGATCAAATACTACGGCTTTAACTTTAGCGGCTTTTGCTTGTTTGGCGATCTCGGCACCTGCCCAAACGGCTTTTTCGGTCATTGTGCCCGTAAGGCTCTTTTGGCCAACTGTAGTTACGTAGCCGAGTGTCTTGTGGGAAGTGTCATCAATCAGTTGAGCAGTGATATGCATGTTGCTGATGAAAACGCTCAAACGAGGGCGTTCTGGCGTACCGCTAACGACTGATCGAATACGGCCTTTGCGCTGAGCGCGGTTGTGTAGTTTTCGGGCTAATACTTTACTCATAATTATTTATCCTTACCGCTCTTACCAGATTTACGGATAATGCGTTCACCTTCGTACTTAATGCCCTTGCCTTTATAAGGCTCTGGCTTCTTTAATGCTCGGATTTCGGCGGCGACCTGCCCAACCTGCTGCCGGCTAATACCTGTGACCGTAATAGTGTTCTGCTCAATAGTGGTCGTCACTCCAGAAGGAACGGCGAAGATAACGTCATGAGAGAAACCTAGGTTTAACTTAAGATTAGAACCTTGGGCCGCGACACGGAAACCAACGCCATTAATTTCTAACTTTTTACTGAAGCCCGTGGTTACGCCGGTAACCATATTGTTTAACAACGCGCGCATCAGTCCGTGCTTGGCTCTAATTTTAGGCTCGTCGTTGGCACGACTTACAATTAGTTGATCACCTTCTTGGGTTACCGTAATGTCGGGCATCGCGAACTGACTTAGAGTTCCTTTGCTACCGGCAACGATAATTTCGGATGGCTCGATAGTGATTGTCACACCGCTCGGGATCGCGATCGGCAGTTTTCCTACTCGGCTCATATTATATTTCCTTAATTCCTTTAATAGACTTTACAAATTAATTCGCCACCAATATGTTCGGTCTTGGCTTTATCACCGGTCATCAAACCTTTACTGGTAGAAATGATTACGATGCCACGCCCACGCTTAACAACCGGGATTTCTTTGGAATTAACATAGAAGCGACGACCGGGTTTGCTCAGTCGAACGATTTCGCTGATGCGGGCACTGCTGGTTTCGCTATTGATCTTGACGGTCAAAGTTTTTCCGGGAGCATCAACGTTGTCGTTAACAGAAACGCTATCAACGAAGTTGTTTTCCTTAAGTAAGCGAGCAACGCCTTCTTTGATGGCTGAGTGTGGCAGGCTAACTTCGTGTTTTCGCACTAGGATAGCGTTCCGGATTCGTGTTAACATATCTGCGATTGGGTCTGTTGTAGTTGTACTCATATATTCTCCTACCAGCTCGACTTCGTTATGCCAGGTATTTCGCCCTTGCTAGCGTGTTCGCGAAAGCTCAGTCTGCTAAGACCAAACTGGCGCATAAAGGCTCGTGGTCGGCCAGTTTCGATGCAGCGGTTAGTGCGGCGGGTTGGTGAACTATTGCGAGGCAATTTAGCCAAGCCTTCCAGGTCACCAAGCTCTTTGAGTTCAGCGCGGCGAACAGCATATTTCTCGATCATTTTAATTCGCTTTTTGTCTCGGGCGATGTTAGATTTACGAGCCATATTACTTGTCCTCCTTCTCGAATGGCATGCCAAACTTTTCCATTAGAGCTTTGGCGTGAGCCGGCTCATGGCATTTAATTACGAACACGGCCTGCAAGCCATGAACGGTTGTTGTTTCTTCAAAGCTAAGTTCCGGAAAAACGGATTGATCGGTCAGTCCCACACTGTAGTTGCCTTGCTTGTCAAAAGCCTTAAGACTAACACCGTGAAAGTCACGTAGTCGAGGTAGTACAATGGTAATCAGACGATCAGTAAATTCGTACATCTTTTCGCCGCGTAGAGTGACTTTAAGACCGATTTTGTTGCCTTCGCGAAGCTTAAATCCGGCGATAGAGTTCTTGGCATATGTTTCCATTGGCTGTTGACCGGTAATCTTACGTAAGGTATTTGCGGCGACTTCCATCATCTTCTTATCGTCTTTGGCCTTGCCAAGTCCAATATTAACTATGACTTTTTCGAGCTTAGGTGCCTGGTGAGCATTACGGAGGCCAAGTTCTTTAATGAGCTCGGCGGCAATCGTATCGTTATACTGGACACGGAGACGAGCGCCGGTGCCAGCTTGCTTAGCAGCTTTAGTTTCTGTTGCTTTAGCTGTAGTTGCTTTTGTCGCGGTAGCCATTACTTGATCTCCTTTCCGGTTTTCTTAAATACTCTTGTCTTAACGCCGTCTTTATCGACTGAATAACCGATGCGGCTGGCTGCTTTGCTTGTAGGCTCAACTATTCCGACTTTGCTGACCCAGATAGGCTTCGTGATTTCGATGATTCCACCCTGTGGATGGGCCTGATTTGGCTTAACGTGCTTCTTAACTATGTTTATGCCTTCGACGGTGACTTTGTTGTCTTTAGGATGAACCGCCACGACTTTCCCTGTTTTACCCTTGTATTTGCCGGCCAGAACGATAACTTTGTCGTCCTTTTTTAGGCGGATCTTGAAGATCTTGGCTTTAGCTGGAATATTCATTATAGGACCTCCGGCGCGAGTGACACGATCTTAGCGTAACCTTGGTCGCGGAGTTCACGAGGGACTGGACCAAAAATACGAGTGCCCTTGGGTAATTTGTCATCACCAATAACTACCGCCGCGTTGTCATCGAACTTAATTGTCGAGCCATCTTTACGGCGAATAGTGTTGCGGGTGCGAACTACTACCGCACGAATGACGGACTTTTTCTTAACACCACCGTTAGGGGCGGCTTGCTTAACGGTAGCGACGATAACGTCACCAACTCCAGCGTAGCGGCGACGGCTACCACCGAGAACACGGATGCAAAGAATTTCTTTGGCACCGCTGTTGTCGCAAACGATTAGGCGTGATTCTTGCTGTATCATTACGCTTCTTCCTCGCTGTCTTCTTCTACGACCGCCTTGGACTTGCTAGCTGGTTGAGCGGCTTCGTCTACGGTTTTGGTTAGAGTGAGGGAATCTTCACGGAGTAAAGGCTTCTGGATAATGCGATCAAGCGTGTGGTGCTTGCGAGCGCTGATTGGACGAGTTTCGACAATCGAAACCTTGTCGCCAACTTCCGCTTCATTCTTTTCGTCGTGGGCCATAAATTTACTAGTCACAGTGTACTGCTTGCGATACAAAGGATGAGTCTTACGAACCTGAACGGTTACAACGATAGTTTTGTCGCCCTTACTGGAGGATACGACGCCGGTAATTTGCTTTGCCATATTAATTGGCCTCCTTAGTTAGGGCTTCACCCAAGATTGTTAGCATACGAGCCAAGTCTTTGCGTTTAGCGCGGATAATGCGGACGTTCTGAATTTCACCGAGGTGCAAGCGACGCTTGAGCTCGGAAATTTCTTCACGGGTTTTGGTAGTCTGAGTTGCCAGTTCGGCAGTACTAAACTTACGGATTTCAGCGACTTTCATAATTACGCCTCCTCCCGAACCAAGAATTTGGTCTTAACAGGTAACTTATGAGCCGCCAAGCGCATAGCTTCACGGGCAACAGGTTCGGTTACGCCCTGCATTTCAAAAAGAACGGTACCGGCACGAACCTTGGCTACGAAGAACTCCGGGTTGCCTTTACCGCTACCCATTTTTACATCCTGGGGTTTGCGGGTGACAGGAATGTGCGGGAAAATACGGATCCAAATTTTACCGCCACGCTTGATGTGACGAGTCATGGCCTGACGAGCGGCTTCAATCTGACGAGCGGTAATACGCTCGTTACCCTGCGATTGCAAAGCGTACTCGCCGAAAGCGATGTAGTTACCACTGGTAGCAACGCCGCGAATGCGGCCCTTGCGTACCTTGCGGTGTGCTTGGCGTTTAGGCATCAACATGTTACTGAACCTCGCCCTTGTAAATCCATACTTTAACACCGATAACACCGGCAATTGTTTGAGCGTTAACCTGAGCGTAGTCTATGTCAGCCCGGATAGTGTGCAGTGGCACGGAACCAGCTACTTCTTTTTCACGGCGGGACATTTCGGCACCGTTAAGTCGGCCAGCGACTTCAATACGAATACCCTTGGCGCCAGCCCGCATAGTAGCGGCAGCCGTGGACTTAATAGCCCGACGGAAACTCATGCGACGCTCTAGTTGATGGGCGATGTTTTCGGCGACCAGCTTAGCGTACATATCAGGCTTTTTAACTTCTTCGATGTTAATACGGGTAGGAATCGAGTAGATCTTTTCGATAGCGGCTTTGAGCTCGGTAGCGCCAACGCCACCACGGCCAATGACGACACCGGCTTTGGCGGTCGCGATAGTTACGGTTACCAAGTTTGGTGTCCGACTAATCTCGACTTTGTTGATGGCCGCGCGGCTACCAAGCTTGTTGGAAATAAGGCGGCGAACAGCCAAATCATCGCTCAAAAACTTAGCGTAATCACGCTTGTCGGCGAACCATTTGCTGCGCCAGTCTTTATTAACCTGGAGACGCATTGAAATTGGATTTACTTTTTGTCCCATTACTTGGTCTCCTTCTCTGTTACTTTTTCTACTTTAGCGACTGGCTCATTGGTCTTCTTGTT
>CAZQPT010000047.1:0-5217 GCA_964595295.1 uncultured Candidatus Saccharibacteria bacterium
GGGCTTAGCTCAGTTGGTTAGAGCGCCGGGTTGTGGTTCCGGAGGTCGTGGGTTCAATTCCCATAGTTCGCCCCAAAACAAGAAGATCAGGCGCAAGTCTGGTCTTTTTGTTTTTGACTATGGGAATCGAAACCACGAGGTGGGTTCGCAGAGCGAGGACGCACGCAGGTGCTCGCACCGAGCACGCCACAGCGGCGGAGGCCAAAGGCCGATATTCCCATAGTTCGCCCATAAAAGCACGCATTTATTCTGTTATCATAACTCCATGCCTAAAAGACCTGTCTCAGCCAGAAAATCAAGCTTATGGTACGTATCTCAGCCCTCTCGGCTAGGTGGCACCGGCAAAGAAAAGTATCGCAACCAAGTGCTGGAGAAGCTAATTGATCAGGGTTACGATGTAGTTCATCCATTCAACGCTTTTCCATACGACCACTTCGAGGGTAGCGAACACGTTGGTAGAGATATGGCTATGAAATACTGCTGTGACTTAGTTGATATGTGTAAAAGCAAAATCATTGTCACCGGCATTTCGGAAGGCGTCTTGTTGGAAGTAGACTACGCTCTACAACACCCTACGCCCGAATCTAAAATTATCGTGATGTCCGAATACGATCCTGAATGGAATAGGCAACTCGAATACTTTGTAAAATTAGGCCTACACCGAGATGCGCTGAATTATATTGTAGCTAATCTCGACTAACTCCAATTTTTAACATAATTAGCAATATGAACTCAATACTATTTAACCTTAATGACGACTTTACCTCGGGGGCGACCAGTCTTTTGATACTCCAGGGCGTCCGCGGCATTATCAAGCGGAAAAACCTTGTCAACTTTGACTGCTATTGCGCCGGCATCAACCAACTCCGCGACTTTTATTAAGCGTTCGGTAATCGCTTTGGTAAATTGGGCGCTGTAAGTAATGCCATGTTTTTCAACGAGCTCTTCATTGGCTGGCGCCGCCATCGACACGAGTATCCCCCCATGTTTAAGCACATCGTAGGACTTAGTGTTGGTTTCTCCGCCAATGGTATCTAGTACCGCGTCATAATCTGAAAGAATTTCCGAGAAGTCTTGAGAAGTATAGTCAATTACTTCGTTAGCTCCCAGACTTTTCGCGAAATCTATATCGGCCGTGGACGCCGTAGTAGCAACGTAGGCGCCAATGGACTTGGCGATTTGAATGGCAAGTGAGCCGATGCCACCCGCGCCGCCATGGATTAATACTTTTTGACCTGCCTGGAGCGCCATGGTTTCAACAATCGCTTGATAGGCACTGGAACCTACCAGGGGCAGGGCAGCCGCCCGTACAAAATCCACGCTTCTCGGTTTGCTGGCTAATTGACCGGCAATTATCGACGTGTATTCAGCGAACGCGCCGTGACCACTTAAGGCACCGGCTGCCCCATAGACTTCCTGACCCACTTCGAAACCAGTTACGCCCTCACCTATTTCGGAAATTACGCCGGCGACGTCTCCACCAAGAATAGCTGGAAAATTCAGCTCCGTCATCTCGCGGACTAAGCCTTCCCTTACCTTAATGTCAAACGGGTTGACAGCCGCGGCATGGACTTCGATAATTACGTGCCCAGCGCTTGCGGCTGGTCGTTCGACGCCTTCGTTAACGGTTACGGCGTCCTGTCCGCCATACTTTGTGATTTGAGCTGCTTTCATGTTTGTTCCTCTACTTTCTAGGCATTATTATACTCCACCGGGAATTGCTATACTAAGTGCAACGTCAGTAATAAACAGTGGAGACCTTATGCAACGACTTGGTGGATTTTTAGCCCGATACAAACTATTCAGCGTGGCCTTGTCGACCCTATTCCTGGCTTTGGCTTTGGTTCTGAATGGCCAGCAAACAGCCGCTAACTGGCTACTAGGAGTCGTGACTATCATAGAATTAATGCCCTTGCTTAACGGTATGTGGCAGGATTTTCGTCATGGCAAATATGGTATAGACATACTGGCCGCCACGGCTATTATCGCTTCCGTGGCACTTGGGGAATTCTGGGCTGGAATCGTAGTAGTCTTAATGTTAACTGGTGGCGAAGCCTTAGAAGACTATGCCGAACATCGTGCCAAGAGCGAGCTTGACGCCCTGCTTAAACATGCTCCTCAAAAAGCTCACGTTATCCGCAAGGGTAAAACTATCGATGTCCTGGTAAGAGAATTAAAAGTTGGCGATAAAATACTCATTAAACCTGGCGAGCTAGTGCCGGTAGACGCGATTATTTTGGAAGGAACAGGTAGTTTTGACGAATCCTCACTGACGGGCGAAAGCATGCCTCAGGCCAAAGATATTGGCGAGCAGCTGCTCAGCGGTTCAGTAAACCTGGAAGGCGCGGTTACCGCCAAGGCCACGGCTAGCGCGGAAGACAGCCAGTATCAGCAAATTATCAAACTCGTCAAAAGCGCTGCTAGCGCGCAGGCGCCATTTGTCCGCCTGGCAGATCGATACAGTATTCCCTTTACGGTTTTATCGTTCGCGATTGCCGGCGGCGTTTGGGCCATAACCGGGCAGGCCGTTCGTTTCCTGGAAGTAATTATAGTAGCCACGCCTTGCCCGCTATTATTGGCCGCGCCAATTGCCCTGATTAGCGGCATGTCTAGGGCCAGCAAATACGGTATTATCGTTAAGACCGGCTCGGCGCTGGAACGATTAGCTAATGCCAAAACAGTTGCTTTTGATAAGACCGGAACCCTGACTAGCGGCCACCTGGACGTTGATAATGTTTTGGCGTTTAACGGCTTTAGCAAAGATGAGGTCTTGGCTCTGGCAGCCAGCCTGGAACAGAATTCTAACCATGTATTGGCTCACGCTATAGTGAAAGCCGCTATCACTAAGAACCTTAAATTCTCACGTGCCAAGCACGTAAAAGAAATTTCTGGGCGTGGAGTACAAGCTCAGCTTAAAGGCCAATCCATTCTAGTTGGTCGTTTTAGTTTACTGGAAGATAACGCTGTCGTTCTGCCCGCTAAATTTAAGCAGACAGACATCAAAGAAACCGCGGCCTACGTGGCAGTCAACGGTCAGCTAGCGGGCATAATCACGCTTAAAAACGAACTTCGACCTAACAGCGTTAAAACTCTCGAGCAACTTAGGGGGTTGGGCATAAATGACATAATTATGGTAACTGGCGACAACCGAAACACGGCTTTGGCCGTGGCCAAAAAGCTTGGCATTAGCGAGGTCTACGCCGACTGTCTGCCGGCCGATAAGCTACGAGTTATTGATGAAGCCAGCAAAAAGCCCGTGGTATTCGTTGGAGATGGCGTGAATGACGCGCCAGTGTTAACTGCTTCCAGCGTTGGAATAGCCCTGGGCGCTCGCGGCTCGACAGCCGCCAGCGAGTCAGCTGATATGGTCATAATGCTTGATGATATTGGTAGGGTGGCCGCGGCGGTAACTATTGCCAAGCGAACATTTAAAATCGCGCGCCAAAGTATTTTGGTTGGTATCGGGCTAAGTATTATCCTTATGGCGGCCTTCGCGACCGGTAAATTCCCGCCTCTGGCAGGCGCGATTATTCAGGAAGTCGTAGATGTTGTCGTGATCTTTAACGCCTTACGCGCTCACATGATTAAACTTGAGTCCTAGCCAGCAAGCAGCAAAGCACCGGCTATAAAAATCGGAACCAGCAGATTGTCCAGGCCACGTGCGGCCGCGTTTTCTAGCGTTGTAGCTACCAAGGCTATCGGCAACACCAGTGGCCAGGCCAGCGCGTCTTGAGTCGTAATTATATAGCCTGCCAAAATAAGACAGGTGGTTACAAAAAAGGTCGTCGTGCCGATCACGCTCTTGGCTGACCCAAAAACCTGATAGCGCTGTTTTTTACCATAGTGAGTTCCTACCACGGCCGCTAGACCGTCGGCCAAAGCCATTACCAGTAGGGCAGCCGTGTATACGTGCGGATGGTCTGTTACTAGGGCTAGCAAGCCTACCACCAAGGCGAACCAAAACTCGCCGAGAGTTGGACGCTGCACGCTGTGTATCGCCTGAAAGATATTCATATATCTGGAGGTAAGAACACCGGCTAAAAAGGCCAGGCTAAGAAACATTATTTGATAGGCCGTTAAAAAGTATGGCCAGAAAGCAACGAAGCTACCAACAGTAATATGCACGAACTTGCGGCTAAACTCGCCGTGTTTATCGTGCTTACGCCACCACAGTTCGCTGGCAAGCAACAGGATTAATACTATGATAACGCTAATGGCAAATGTCATGTTGGGTATTGTACGCCTAAAGCCAAAGGTTTACTCCGCGGTAAGCTTCTTTCTATCGACGCCTGAAACTTTTTCTATACTAAAAGAGCTGCCGTCGTAATCGAGAACTATGTAACCGGCATTCTTAAAAGAACCACCGGGCAGCTCGTCTTGCGTGGCATAGCCTAACTTAATTAGTGTAGTCCGAATGCATCCACCGTGCGCTACAACCAAAATCGTATTACCCATACTGCTAGTTGCTATCTGGGTTAGGGCGCCTATAAAACGAGTGGAGAGCTCATGATTACTTTCGGTATCTTCAGCAGGTTTATGCCTCCACCTTTCTTCGTCCGATAATGTCGCTACGTGAGCTTTTTGTGACTCATCCCTCGCTGCGCGATGGTGTGAGGGCTTGCCCTCTAAATCACCGAAATTTCTTTCTCTTAGCTCGGCGAGTTGGTGATCTTTGGGGACTGGGCTCCCGAATATTATTCCCGCTGTATCGGCGGCTCGTCGCAAGTCAGAACTATAAACGTCATCAAATGATACGTCTTTTAAAACTTCTTTGGTGGCCGCGGCTTGTGCTTTTCCAAGCTCGGTTAAAGGATGATCGGTATGCCCGCTCATTAAGTCATCGCGGTTACCGACAGACTGCCCATGTCGTACTAAATATATTCTCTTCATCGTATCTATTGTCTCACACTGTTCTTATTGCGCCTTCAAGGAAAGTTGGTACTAATTACGATGTCTGGGTATACTGATGGAAAAGGGAGAACTTGGATGAGAATAGGTGTTGCCGGTAGCATGCAATTTAACGATAAGATGATTGAAGTTTGTGACGAGCTTACTCGTCTAGGTCACGACTCGTTCATGAGTTCGTTTAAGAATAACTATGTGAACAAAACAGCTGATGAGATTGAAAAGCTAAAGCTAGTAGATAAGTACGAGCATGATGCAATCCGTGAATTCTGGCAACCAATGCAGACAGCCGACGCGCTATTGGTTTTAAAC
>CAZQPT010000048.1:0-4950 GCA_964595295.1 uncultured Candidatus Saccharibacteria bacterium
GCGGCCTTAGCGCCGACAAAGTAGCGCAAATGATTTATTATTCTGTAACTAGCAAGACTAACCGGTTGCATTATCCAGTTGGCGTAACCAGGCTAGCAACTTGGGCAAAACGGCTTTTGCCAGATAGACTATTTCGGCGTTTGCTAAGACGATTTTTGTAGTAGGGCAAAGTTACTAAGCAAGCTAAGGGTTTAGTGTTGATGCTATTTATTTTGGAGAATTAACCAAGTATAGTAAAAGCGCTTATGAGTGAAGCGCTTGTGCTTATGAAAAAGCATAAATACCATTGACATTTTCATACAGTCGTGGTATATTAAAGCATCTTCGCTTGGTGGGGCATAACCAGCACTGCCAACGGCGGCCCTTGACAGTCGAATAGTCAAAGATCGTTAACTAAACTGCATGCGGCAGCGCACATGTGGTTCTTATGTATATGCGCTGCAGCTGCTTCATTCCTCGCAAGAGGACGAGGCAGCCACCTGCCAACGTTTCTGCTTGCCGCCCAGGCAGTGCGTTGGTGGTTGGCTGCCTCGAGGGCAGTCCTCCCTTCGGGGTGGGTGCCGCAAGGCACAAGACTTTGCGGCCCTACACCCTACAGGAGGACAGATGCCCGCGCAGTCTTTTAGTGAGTGGCGGCGAGGCCTGAAACTGGAGAACAAGTCCCCAGTCAAGGTACGCGTCACTCGCAACAAGGACGACACCGATGACTTGCTCGTGTACAAGCCCGTGTTTGGCGGGAAGCGAGCGATTCAGGTCGGAACCATGAAGCGCCGCCAGCGCTTCAGACGTCCGGCTGTGCCTATTTTCTCCAATGCAATGGAGAACGAGGGCGTTCGGCTGTTGACCCAGGACCATGCACCAAAGGGGTACGATTTTCAGTACCCCTGTGCGCTCTGTAGCTACTTCGTCTTTCCCAACCAGCGTGCCTGGGAGGGATACATGGGCGAAGTAGTGGAGACGCTGGTGCTAAAACGTCTCGACCCCTCGAAGGTCGTCTGGAAAAGGTACTGCCGCCATTGCGCGAAGTTTCTGCGTGTGTGGTACAGGCCTGCCCAGCAAGCCCGCGGCGAGTTGCGTGTTCGTTTTCAGCTGCACAAGCTCCCACGGGAGAAGATGGTAGCTGAGATAAATGCGTTGATAACTCACTGGGGCGAGGCCTTCAAGGAGCTCCGCAAGGAGCTCAAGAGTGGTCTCGAGGATGATCATTACACCAAGGACGGCGTCAGTGCCGTCCTGCAGAAGTACCGTCAGCATGTCAACCAACTCCTGAAAGGGAACCTGTTGTGAGCACCGGTCAGGGCGACACGCCCATCCATCCCACGGGCGGCCAGCCCACCGACGAGCCGGCGGAACCGGCCACCGACATCGACGCGCCGCCCGCGTGGCGTCACGTTCGTGATGAGTCGCCCCCGCCGCCCCCGCCGCCGCTGCCGCCGTCCCACTGGGACCTCGGTGGGGACGACGAACCGGCAGGCGCCATCGGCGATGTCGACCTCGACAGCATCCTCGGACCCGAGACGGATGGCGGCAACGGTGGTGGCAATGAGCCGCCCCCGCCGCCGTTCGACTTCGAGATCGAAGACGACACCACCGCACCGGCGTGGTTCGCACCGGCCATGGACCAGGCCCTCGGCCCGATCCACGAACGGCTGGACAACCATGGGCAGTTGATCGCCGGCCTTCGGACCGACGTCGACAGCCACGGCCAGCGCATGGCCGACTTCGAGCGCGATGCTGCAGAGGCAATCGCCAATGCGGCCGTCAACAGCGGCATCATCGAGGGCGTCGTGACCACCGTGGCCGCGAACGTCATCGACGAGCGGATCGCTCCGCTCATCACGGCCAACACCGAGGCGATCAACGCCAACACCGCCCAGGTCGCCGAGATCGGTGACCGAGTGACGGGGTTGACGGCTCGAGTCGATCAGGTCGAAGAGGCTGTTCGCCCGGAGAACCTCCGGACCACGGTCACCGAGATCATCGACACGCGCATGGATGACGTCCTCATGGTCGGTTTCAACTGGTTCGTCTTCGCGATCATCATGGTGGCCGGCTTCTTCGTCGACATCATCTTCTTCGCGCGAGCAGGGGAGTACACCAGCCCGGTCGATCCCGGGTTGGCGAGCGACCTGACGCACCACATGCACTGGCAGAACTTCTTCGCCGTGATGCTCGTAGTCGCGGCCATCGCCACCTTTGCGGGGGCGCTGGCTGGGTCACGCCGGCGGACCGGAGGAGAAGAGCGGGAGCGCAGGGTGTGGGTGTTCCGACGGAATCGGCAAGAGCCGGAACCGGCGGCGACGCCTGAACCCGCGGTCACGCCCGCAGCCGCGACGGGAGCACCCACCGAGCCCACCCCCGCGGTCGCTACCCACGCGTAGCAACACTGTTTCCTTGCCCGCCCTCGGGCGGGCAAGGAAACAACACCACTTTGAATACCAATCCGGTTATGAACGTAATCCAACGTTCGTAGCTGGTAAATGTTCAAATTGGTGCAATCCCGCACCACTCTTTGAGAGGAGGTGCGATGAGCACCAGGCAAGGTTCACTCGTGGCAATGCTGTTCCTTCTGGGAGCAGCGGTCACTCTCGTCAGCTTCGGTTCATCGTCGCCATTTGGCTCCGCGCCTCACGGCCCGAAGCCGCCGGTGACGATCACGACCGTCGTTGGATCGGATCCCTGCACCAACGTGCAAGGAACTGTGCCGACGTACTACTCCCAGCAGGTGCATGACGGCCGCTTCGGCCCGCCGGCTCCATTCGAGACGGACCAAGCACAGGTGGCGTTCCACGCCACGTTGTGTCTGGATCCCGCCACGGAGATCGCCGACCACGAGGCAGTCGATGGCAACTTCAGCTCTCCGGAGGACAGGGCCAACAAGACCCGCATGTTCGCCGCTGACCCGATCGCGTTCCACCAGGACGTGTTGGCGATGGAGCAGGAGTTGTCCAAGGCCAAGGAAGTGCGTGTCGAGGTTCACTCGGGTCCGTACAAGACCCTGTTCGCCACCACGGACAACGACGTGCCCGAGGTGTTCCAGGGTGATGGCAGCTTCACGGCTGCCCGTCACGTGTTGGTGTTCGACTTCGGGGACCACCAAGTCAGCTTCGTGCTGGAGTGTCACTTCCAGCCTGAGCAGATCGAGGAGTTCCCCAACGTCCCGACCAGCCCGCCGCACACCCCGCCGCCACCGCCGTCCTGCACATCGAACTGCACGCCGCCGTGTACGGAAAACTGTGGATCGTCGTCCTGTACGTCGAACTGCACGCCACCCTGCACATCGAACTGCACACCATGTACCCACGACTGCACTCCTTGTGTCACCAACTGCACACCGTGCAGTAACTGTGGCAAGCATGACGACGGAGCAGTCGGGAACCCGGCTGATACGCAAGTGCAAGGAGGTTCAAGCGGTACTGCTAGCGGCCCGCATTCGGCACCGGTGACAAATCCACCGCCACCACCGCCACCGCCGCCCGCAGCGCCACCGCCGCCGACCACGGCACCACACGAGGATCCACCGCCAACGACGCTTCCAGCGCCGCCACACGAGGATCCGCCCCCGACGACCACGACTCCAACCGGTTCGTGTCCGTCCTGCCCTGGGGCCTAATAGGGCAATTGTATTGGTGGGGTTCATTCCGAACCCCACCAATACAGCACCATAATGATTTTTGACTATTCGATTGGCGGGGTCTAAAAGAGACCTTTGACAATTAGCGTTCAAAGCAAAATATTAATATTAAACTAATACCTTCGTAAAGGAGGAATATATGGTTAAAACCATAAAGCGACTGGCGTTGCTTGCTGCATCTGCAGCTGTAGTTTTGGTTCCGCTTGCTGTTCAATCAGCTAGCGACTGGGGTCCTGCCCGAGAGATCAAAGCTTACAGCCCTGGTGTTGCCGGCTTCAACCACGTCCAATTCAACTCGTTTACCGGAACTCCTAGTTACGGTGATGAGCGTACATTCTTTGATGGCAAAGATGCCACAAACACAAATTCTGGCGGTTTCCAAGACAACATGAATGTTGCAAACGGCCAGGAGATCCTTATGCGGGTCTACGTCCACAACGGCGCTGATCCTTCACTAAATGGTACCAACTTTGATGGTCCGGGCGTTGCCCATAACACCAAAGTTCGGGTCCAGTTGCCAACCGGCGTAGGCCGCAGTTTGCGGGCTAACGCCTTCATTTCGGCTGACAATGCCAATCCTGGCACTGTTTTCGACTCTGCAGACTTTTCAACTACTGCGGGTGCTGGCTTCTCGGTTAACTATGTTCCGGGCTCAGCTCGTATCTCTACCCGAGGTGCGGCTGAAGGCGCTCAGGTTAGTGACAACATTGTTACTACCGGCGCATTGGTTGGTTACAACCAGCTCGATGGTGTAGTTCCGGCCTGTTTCCAGTACGACCTGGTAGTAAGTTTCAAAGTTAAAGTCTCCCAAACAAGCGTCTCATTTAACAAATATGTGCACGCTGTTGGTTCTAAAGATAAGACCACAACTATGACCGGCCTCAAGGCTGGCGACAAGGTTGAGTGGGTACTCGCTTACAAAAACGACACTGCTCAAACCGTCAAAAACGTGTTCATCCGCGACCAGCTGCCTGCCCATGTGAAATTGGTGCCCGGGACTGTTAAACAGTTCGATTCGAACTTCCCTAATGGGTTCCAACGGACTGACGAAGGTATCTTCACAGGTACCGGCATAAGTGTTGGCGACGTTGGCCCTAATGCCAACGGTGCTATCACTTTTCAGACTACTGTAAACGATGACATTGTTTGCGGTAACACTCCAATGACCAACAATGCTTGGTTGAAAGCGGAAAATCTTCCTGAGGAAGGCTCACACGCGATGATCACTGCAACCAAAACTGGTTGTGGTAGCGTAACTCCGCCTCCGACAACTCCTCCGACAACTCCTGAACTCCCGGCAACGGGTGCTGAAGGTG
>CAZQPT010000049.1:0-4724 GCA_964595295.1 uncultured Candidatus Saccharibacteria bacterium
ACCAACTCGCCGCTTGGCTACACGGCCTACGTTAAGTCGGCTAACGCGGCCTTAAACTCAGTAATTAGCTCGGCAACACCAATCGTTAACGGTACTTTTAACGCCTCACCAGATACGTTCGCGGCCGGTACGACCAAATACGGATTCGTTCCAACCACGGGTACTGCCTGTACCACTTGTACGGGAAGCATTAGCTACGACGCCGAATACGCCGGTTTGACCGGCACGACGGGCGGAGCATTTAATAGCACTAACTTCTCGTCCTTTGTCTCACGAGTCGGTTACACTAACGCTGATCAGATCTCGCTCAAAGAGCGTGTCGCCGTAGCCAACACTATCGGTTACGCCAATGACTACACCGATACGCTGACCATTGTCGCGGCTGGAAATTTCTAGCCATAACTTGTATACTAGTAGGTAATGATTCTTCTCGACCGGGTAACAAAAACATATGGCAAGAACAAAGACGCTTCGCCGTCATTAGATCGAATATCAATTCACGTCGAACCCAAAGAGTTCGTGATTGTCGTCGGACAGAGCGGTGCCGGCAAAACTACTTTGCTTAAGTTGCTTACCCGTGAAGAGCGTCCCACCAGCGGTAAAATAATCATTGGCGGTATCGACTACGATAAGCTCAAAGACAAAGATATCCCTCTTTTAAGACGCAAAATTGGCGTAGTTTTCCAGGACTTCAAGCTTCTGCCTAATAAGAACGTCTTCGAAAACGTAGCCTTTGCGCTCGAGATCGTTGGTATATCCAACAGAGAAATTAAGCACACCGTGCCAAAAGTCCTAGACATTGTTAATCTTAAGGGTAAAGAAAAGCGCATGCCCCGCGAACTCTCCGGTGGCGAACGCCAGCGCGTGGCCATTGCCAGGGCAATTGTCCGCCAGCCCCGCATTTTAATCGCCGATGAGCCAACCGGCAATCTTGACCCCAAGCATGCCTGGGACGTTATAAAAGTCCTGGAAAAGATCAATCGTTATGGCACTACAGTTTTGCTGACGACACATAACGAAGAAATCGTTAATAAATTAAAGCGCCGGGTGATTACGATTCACGGCGGTAGAGTGGCGAGCGACAGGGCCAATGCGAAGTACAAAGCGTGAGGAAAAAACCATGACTATGCAACGTAAAATGACCACTCTCGGCCGAATTTTCCATACTGGCACGGTTAACTTCATGCGTAACGTCACGCTGGCTATCGCCGCTATGGCGGTCATGGTTGTTACCTTAACGATTTTACTGTTTTCGCTAATCACCAACGCCACGTTCGAAAATACAATAGCCCAAATCACCGACAAAATCAGCGTTTCGGCTTATTTATTAGACACCACCACGGATGTCCAGGCCAAAGCTCTAGTTAAAGAGCTAGAAAAAAACCCAGCCGTCAGCCGCGTAACTTATCTGGACAAACCTCACGCCTTGCAGAGCTACATCGATCAGAACAAAGATAACGTCAATCTGGTAACTGCCGCTGCCGAAGCTGGAAACCCGATACCGGCCACCATTCAGGTATATCCGCACGATCTTAACGAAATCGGCAATATCAAGACGGCGTTAACAACGCCAGCCAATATTAAACTGCAAACCGCTGGCTCGCCATCCTATAATGGGGACCGCAAGCAGGCAATCGATAGCATAACCCATGCCACGAACGTCCTGCGCAAAATAGGTATCGTAACGGTCGCTATCTTCGCGATTATCTGTGCCCTAATTATCTTTAACACCATACAGATGGCTATATTTAACCGCCGCGACGAAATCACCATCATGCGCCTGTTAGGGGCCAGCACCAACTACATACGAGGACCGTTTATCGTGGAGAGCGCTATCTATGGTTTCTTGTCGGCCGTGTTCTCGATTCTTATTATGCACTCGGCGTTTCTGGCCTCCAGCAGTGCCTTACAGGCAAGTAGCCTGGGTCTTCTAGACATCAATTATGCCAACGAATACTTCAACTCGCATTTCTTCCAGCTTTTGACTCTGCAAATTGCTATTGGTATACTCATAGGAACGGTATCTTCTGTTATTGCTACCCGCCGTTACCTCAAATTCAAGACAAAATAACAAGTAACAGTCTTTAGGGCGCATTACAGACACTGTCTAGACATCGCCATCTCGTTCTGCTGGCTCCGCCGCAGAACTCCAGGGATCAGCGCTGTCTAACCAGCATCCGTAACGCGCTCAGCAAACCAGTTACAAATTCTAGAGGGGTAGGGGGACAATCTTGACAATCAATGGTATAATCATAAGCAGTAACTCTAAAATAAAAAACATGCGCAAACACATCGTAAACACATCAGTATTAACCTCGCGTCTCCGCCTAGTGGGGCTTACCCTAGCCTTGGTCGGTCTTATTAGTAGCGCGGCGATTGTTCACGCCGATCAGTTTGATGATCAGATAAATGCTCTAAAAGATCAGAATAACTCCGCTCAGGGCGTGTTGAACGGATTGCAATCACAGGCTGATAGCTATCAAGGGGCGATCAATCAGTTGCAAGCCCAGATTAACGCCGTGCAGGCCGCTTTGGACGCCGGAATTGCACAACAAGCCAGCCTACAAACTCAAATCGCCGACGCCCAGACCAAAATCGATCAAAAGCGTAAATATCTCGGCGAAGATATTAAAGCCATGTATGTCGACGGTCAGCTTAGCACCATCGAACAACTAGCTACCAGCAAAAACTTGAGCGATTACGTCGATAAAGAAGAGTATCGTACCTCCGTGCAGAATAAGATCGACAGCACGATCAAAGAGATTGCCGTTCAACAAGCAGCCTTAAAGAAGCAAAAAGCTGAACTTGACGTTCTAGTAGAATCGCAACGCCAACAAAACGCTCAATTAGCCACGGCCCGGGCCGAACAGGCCAACTTACTGTCATACAACGAAAGCCAACAGGCCGGCTACAATAATCAAATCTCGGCCAATTCCAGCAGGATTAACGAGTTACGCCGGGCTCAGATCGCGGCTAACGCCCGCTTCATCGGCGGCGCTGCCGGCAACGGCCCAGCCTGTGGCGGCGGTTATCCAGCCAGATGGTGCGAAATTGCGCAGGATTCAGTAATTGACTCATGGGGAATGTATAACAGGGAGTGCGTCAGCTATACGGCTTTCCGGGTGGCGGCCTCCGGACGTAATATGCCTTACTGGGGCGGAATCGGCAATGCCAACCAATGGGACGACAACGCCGACCGTTACGGTATACCTAACGACGGTAATCCTCGAGAAGGCGATGTCGCCATCAGTAACGCCGGAGCCTATGGTCACGCCATGTACGTCGAAAGCGTCAACTCTAACGGCACCATCAACATCAGTCAATACAACGCCGCTCTAAATGGCCGCTACTCAACGAACACGATTAGCCCTAGAGGCTTGGTCTTCATCCACTTCTAAATAGTCGAATTGCGCTTGAGCAAATAGCTCGACAGTCTGATATAATCATAAGCAATGAGGTTAAAACCAAAAGTTTTGGGTCGGAAATTGCTGCGTAGTAGCTTTGATATCGCCGTTTTACTGGGCATATTCTTCATAGGTCTTAATGTTGGCAGTGGCCACCTAAATTTAAGAGATCACAAAGCCGCCGTTTCCAGCAACTTACCGGCCAAACTCGATTACTCCAGCGTCGATCAGGTCTATCAGTCGCTCAAAGAGAACTACGACGGCAAATTAACCCAATCTCAACTGGAAGAAGGCCTTAAGCATGGTCTGGCCACGGCTACCAACGACCCGTACACCACCTACTTCACGGCTAAAGAGGCTAAAGATTTCAACGATCAGCTCAACAACTCGTTTAGTGGTATAGGCGCCCAGTTAGGTCAAGATAGCGACAAAAACCTGGAAGTTATCGCCCCAATCGCTGATTTGCCAGCCGCCAAGGCCGGAGTTAAAGCCAAAGACATCATCACCGATATCAACGGCGAGAGCACCAGCGGCATGTCGGTAGACGACGCCGTTGGCAAAATCCGCGGCAAAGCTGGCACCAGCGTCACTCTCAAGATTGTCCGTAACAAAGCCGAAGTCCTAACCCTAAAAATAACCCGCCAAGACATCAACCTGCCGAGCGTAACCACCAAAACACTGGACGGTAACATCGGCTACGTCCAGATCAGCACTTTCGCCAACGATACCACCAAACTCACCAAAGAGGCCGCCGACAAGTTCAAAGCTGCCGGCGTAAAAGGCATAATACTCGACCTGCGCAACGATCCGGGCGGCTTACTGGACGCCGCCGTTAACGTCTCCAGCCTGTGGTTGCCACAAGGCACCAACGTCTTACAGGAAAAGACCGGAAACACGGTAGTGCAGAGCTACAGCGCTCTAGGCGGCAACGAGCTAAATGGCATACCAACCGTCGTGCTTATCAACGACGGTAGCGCCAGCGCCTCAGAAATCACCGCTGGCGCCTTGCACGACAATAAAGCCGCCTATTTAATCGGCGTTAAGAGTTACGGCAAGGGCGTCGTCCAACAGCTAATTAACTTCCGTGATGGCAGTCAGCTCAAAGTTACCGTCGCCAGCTGGTATCGTCCTAACGGTCAGAACATAAATCACAAGGGAATTAGTCCAGACAAACAGATCAAAATCAGCGACGCCGAAGCCAAAGCCGGCACCGACACCCAACTCCAGGCCGCCCAAGCCTACCTTAAAAAATAAGTATAACAACTATCATCATTGACATACTGTAAAGCTTATGCTAATATGTGGTTATGGAAATATCAC
>CAZQPT010000050.1:0-4524 GCA_964595295.1 uncultured Candidatus Saccharibacteria bacterium
GCACAAGCAAATAAAAACCACCCTTTGCAGGGTGGCATTGATTTGCTGGCGGGCCCGACCGGGTTCGAACCGGCGATCTCCTCCGTGACAGGGAGGCGTGATAACCACTTCACTACGAGCCCAAAGCTATCTTTTGATACGAAAGACAGGGGTAATGATACCAATTTTACAGCCTAAACGCAACTATAAACAGTTTAGGGTTTGTTATAATACTTCGGTATCCCGGCGCGGGCGAGCCCTGGGGCGTGCCACCTTAGCTCAGTTGGTAGAGCGACACATTCGTAACGTGTAGGTCAGCAGTTCGATCCTGCTAGGTGGCTCCAGATTAAGATTTGCGGATTAGCGGGTATCGTATAGTGGTTAATATGTAACCTTCCCAAGGTTGAGAGGAGAGTTCGATTCTCTCTACCCGCACCATAACTTTACTGGCATAGGTGATACAATAGGACCAAGATATGGCGACCCCAAAGAAGTATTTTCATGATCATCTAGTGCTCTTGTTGCTCAGTATTAACGCCTTTTTGGCTACTGCCGGCGGCATATTTATTTTGGTGCGCCTAAGTACAAGTCATGGCAATGGCTATATCGTGCAGTACCGTTCGTCTCTGGGAATCAACGCTTTTCAGACTGGAAATGTCTTTGACCTGCTTAGTTTCGTGGTCTTTGCCGGCATTGTCCTCGGCATCCACGCCGTACTTAGCATGCGGGCCTACCGGGTCAACCGCCAGGTGGCGATTGCCATTCTGAGTCTGGGAATCCTACTATTACTGCTAACGCTTATTATTAGTAACGCCTTGTTAGTTCTCCGCTAAATCATGACCGATCTGGAGATTCCTTTCGAAAAAGACCGCAAGGGTCATTATCGTTTCTTCGAGATTTTACCCGGCGCGCTCAGCTGGACATTGCTGTTTCTACCATTGATTCTGTCGCTAATAAACGTTACGGTGGCAGTATTTTTTATACTTTTCTATCTGTTAATATTCTTTGTTAGGTCAATAGCTTACTCGATTCGGGCGATCGCCGGCTATCGCACCATGAAGCATCATCTCAAGCTTGATTGGAACGGATTGGCGGCCGATATCGAGGCCGGGGAAGTCGTTGGCAAAGCGATTGAGCGACCCAAATGGCATCTTAAAAACCTAACACGACTGGACGCGCGGGTTCGTCAGGTAAAGCCCAGCCAGTTAACGCACGCCGTGATTATTGCCACGGTTAACGAGAGTCGGGAAGTGTTAGAGCCAACGATTCAAGCAGTTATTGACTCGGACTACGACACTAAAAAGATGATTCTAGTGATCGCCTACGAAGGTCGGGCCGGCAAGCCAGCCCACGATCGCGTTCAGGAACTTCTGGACTTATATGGCAGCAACTTTCAGCACGCCATGGCGGTAAAGCACCCCGCCAACATGCCCGGTGAAGTAATAGGCAAGGGCGGCAACGTGACTTGCGCGGCCCGTGAACTAAAAAAATATCTGGCTAAGAAAAAAATGGACCCCCAAGACGTTATTGTAACCACTCTGGACGCCGATAATCGCCCCGATAAGAACTACTTCGCGGCCCTCAGCTATCTGTTCTGCGTAGTGCCCGACCCGTCCAAAGCCTCTTATCAACCACTGCCGATGTTCACTAACAATATCTGGGACGCGCCGACGCTTATGCGGGTAGTGGCGACCGGTAACAATCTGTTTTACATCGTTGGCACTCAGCGGCCACACCTGGCGCGCAACTTTTCGGCCCACGCCCAACCGATGCGGGCTCTGATTGATATGGACTTCTGGAGCGTGCGCACAATCGTCGAAGACGGCCATCACTTCTGGCGCAGCTACTTTCACTTTGATGGCGACTACAGAGTTTATCCACTAAGTATCCCGATCTACCAGGACGCGGTACTGGCCGATGGCTACTTGCGCACGATGCGCGCTCAATTTGTTCAATTGCGCCGCTGGACTTATGGCGCCTCCGATATCGCCTACATAGCCAGCAAAGGCTTTTGGCACAAAAACAAAGCGCCCAAACTCGACGTCTTGGCCAAGTTACTACGTTCTATAGAGGGTCATGTCAGCTGGGCTACCGGTACCTTACTAATTTACTTCGCGGCCTTTATCCCACCTCTGGTGCACCCGCAAAGCCTGGCGGCTAACGAGCTGCCGCTGATAGTTAGCCAGGTGCAAAGAATCGGTATTGCCGGACTGTTAATATCGGTCTACGTTTGTCTGGTGACGTTGCCGCCACGGCCAGCTCGCTATAAGCGTCATCGCTCGATCTTTATGCTAACTCAGTGGATATTTTTGCCTATCACCAGTGTTTGCTACGGCGCTCTAGCGGCCTTTAACAGCCAAACCCGCCTGATGTTCAAGCGCTATTTATCCAAGTTCGACGTCACCGAAAAGGCCACGGTCAGCGCCTCTGGCAAGAAGACCAGTACTGCCGCCGACCCGGACGCCTAGACCAAGTACTCGGAACCTGTTACTCGTATCTGTTCTGACAGGCATACTCGAATTCATCCAAAGCTTTCATGGATTGTTCCAGCGTCATGTTTTCGGTCAGATAATCTTTAAACAATTTATCCCGCTCGTAGGGCTGGCCATTAACCGTTAAACCAAGCTTCGGTCTTAGTGGCGCGTTCTTTTCCAGCCAATCGTACAGAGCCTGTCTAATTATTCCGCTTCTTGTCTCCCCCCGCTTGTCAGCCGCCTTAGCAACCCGGCGCAATAAATAGGGGTCGATAGTTATATCAATTTTGACACTAAGCCTTCGATTTGTCATTTTCGTACCATACCTTTCTAGGAGTGTCCGTACACTATCAGTACACTCTTTGCGAGCTAGGAGCAAGAAAGTTAAGATTTGGCGGGGAATTTGATGAGCAACTGAGTAAAGTTTATAATATTAATTAATCATGGGGTATTACAAGGAATCAGAACCAATGCAGTTGGGCGCGTATCCTCCGTTCGAAACGGAGCGTGGTCGTTTTGGGTTACATCGTGGACAGGCAGCGGTTTACGGCCAAGTTATAGAGGATGCCGGTTGGTACAACAAGTTTGGCACAAAAATTGGCTTTGGTGATTTATCTAGTTTTGACATAGCTAGAATTAGCTGTGAGCTAGGGGAAGACGAAGCCTTTGTAGCAATGGAGAAAAGGGACTCACGTGACGCGTTCGTGACTTCTCCTTTACACGAATCTACACTGGGAGAACTGGAGGAGTACTTTGGTATCGAAAGGGCTGGAGATGACGATGCCGAGATATACCCCGGGCTGGACTACGTTGCCTTAAAGAGTCGCGTAGTCATAGTTAATAAAAGGGTTTACTTTAATGCCGAAAGAGCCCGATTATTCAAGAGCTTATTTACTAGCGGCATCGATGCTATACCTAAAGTTCTGGACAGCGTTGGGATTACGCTTGAGGAAGTAATGCGACGTGACGGGCAGGTAGCCCATAACCGTCTAAGGCCGCAAATCATGCCAGATTACGATATTGAATCCTATGCTCGTGGCCTGGAGACGCGAATTTTGCCACCATATCAATTCGCGCGGCAAGTCGTTCGCTTGAGCGGGTTGGTCGAGTTCTAGACGACGCCTTGGCTAAGTATGGCTTCGGCGACTTTTAGGAAGCCGGCCGTGTTGGCGCCTTTTAGGTAGTCAATGCTGGCATTGGACCCAGAGTCATCAGAGGTCTTGCCGGCTTTAACGCATTGGGCGTGGATGTCGCGCATGATGCTTTTGAGGCGCTCGTCAACTTCTTCTAGGCTCCAAGACGCGCGCATGCTATTTTGAGCCATTTCCAGGCCCGATACCGCAACGCCACCGGCGTTGCTGGCTTTAGCGGGCGCGAATAACACCTTAGCTTTGCCAAACACGGCAATGCCTTCAGGGGTAGTTGGCATGTTAGCGCCCTCAGCTACCACTAACGGTTGGTTGGCGACGATGGTTTCGGCGTCACTCTTGTCAATTTCGTTTTGGGTGGCGCAGGGCAGATAGATATCAGCTTTCACGGACCAGGGTTTTTGGCCCTCGTGATACTCGGCCGAAGGGTCTTTACTAAGATATTCCTTAATTCGACCACGCCGAACGTTTTTAAGATCCTGAATGTACTCAAGTTCTTCCAGGTTGAATCCGTCGGCGTCATAAACGTAACCGTCTGAATCACTTAACGTTACGACTTTGGCGCCCATCTCGATAGCTTTGATGGCAGCGTACTGGGCAACGTTGCCGGAGCCGGAAATCGCCACGGTTTTACCCTTAATGTCCTGGCTGGCGTGCTTAAGCATGGCTTCTACGAAGTAGAGCAGGCCAAAGCCGGTCGCCTCCGGTCGCAGATTGCTGCCTCCCCAGTCCAGGCCTTTGCCGGTAAGTGATCCGTGGAACTCGTTGGCTAACTTTTTATACATGCCGAACAAATAACCGATTTCACGGGAGCCAACACCTATGTCACCAGCTGGAATGTCGGTGTCCGGGCCGATGTGATTGGCCAGCTCCATCATAAATGCCTGGCAAAAACGCATGACCTCACCATCACTTTTGTTCTT
>CAZQPT010000051.1:0-4499 GCA_964595295.1 uncultured Candidatus Saccharibacteria bacterium
TATTGGTGCGGCCGGGAAGCGGCCGGTTTAAGGTTTCATATGTTTTACGCCCCATGATGATGGGATGGCCCATTGTTAGAACCTTAAAGTGCCGCAAGTCCCCCGACTGGCGCCAGGGCAATACTTCACCACGCTTGCCAATAACACCATTGTCGGCGATTGCTACTAGGAGTGAGATCATACTGCTACCTTACGATTAAGCTTGTGTGTATTATAAGGGAAAGAATGTGAGGGGTAGATGTACAAACCTTTTTCTGAGCGAACCCCCGACACGCAGTATCGGGACGTTCTAAAAAAAATTCTTGATAGGGGTGAATTTGGCGAAACTAGGCAAGGCCCACGCGCAAAGACATTGATTGGTGCGCAAATGCACTTTGATCTTTCTAATGGCTTTCCGATGATAACCGACCGTAGTATTAAAGGCTTTTGGCGTAAGCCGATTGACGAACTTGCGGCTTTTATTAATGGAGTACGCACTCGCGAGGGGCTGGCCGAATATGGCGTAACCTGGTGGGATGAGTGGACAACGCCCGAAAAAAGCACCAAACGTGGGCTTGAGCCTGGTGACATAGGTCCTGGCTCGTATGGAGCTGCTTTTCACGATTTCCCCACTGCCGACGGCGGCCATTTTGACCAGTTTAAGCACTTGGTAGAGCAAATCAAGGAGCTGCCCGAGCTGCGCACGCATTTCATTACCCCTTGGATTCCTCAGTATATAGTCCGCGGTTCAGGTAAACAGCAAAAAGTTACTTTGGCGCCATGCCACGGCTGGGTGCACGTGAGGATTTTTAATAATAAGCTGCATCTGCATATGTTTCAGCGCTCATGTGATGTGCCGATTGGTGTTCCGAGCAACATGGTACAGTACGCCGCACTGGCATTAATGTTGGAACAGTTAACCGGTTACGAGGCGGTAGAGTATGTGCACACCTTATCTGATGCACATATCTATGAAGACCAGATAGAAAAGATAATGCCGCTATTCGAACGCGAGCCCCGACCATTCCCGACGGTGACCTTGACCGAAGCGGGGAAAAAAGTTACAGATATCCATGACTTCCGCGGAGAGCATTTTGAGGTTAGCGATTACGCTCCTCATCCTGGAATTAAAGAGATCCCGGTGGCTTCATGAGCAATTATAATCTCACAAATGGTCGAACTCCTGAACAGCTAGAGCAAATGCGACGGCTTGAAGAGTCTGGTATCTGCGCGTTTTGCTCGAAGCATTTTAATGCAGAGCACAAAAACCCAGTTGAGTTTGAGACGGATAATTGGGTAGTTACTAAAAATGATTATCCCTACCAAAACACAAAACTGCATGTGATGCTAATCCCCAAAGTGCACGTCAAAACAGTCTCAGAGCTAAGCAAAGCAGCTCGTAGCGAATATTTGGATCTAATTGCGCGGATTGAAACGCACTGGAATCTTGAAAGTTATGCCCAATTTATGCGCTCGGGGGATATTCAGTACAATGGCGCGACCGTTGAACACCTGCATGCTCATGTGATAGTTGGTGATTACGAAAATGATGACTTTGAGCCAGTGCGCGTAAAACTAGCTAGCAAGCCCAAAGACTAACTTGCTATAATCTGGGCACTGTTCGTTCGACCAGGAGGAAGGCAGTGTCAGACCAGGGACCTCGCGTTGAGGGTGCTCGCGGCGAAGAGATGCGGCAAAGGATGCAGGCAAGCAAAGAAGCCGGCAGCTGCGATTTCTGCAAGGTAGTTGCGGGGGAGGATTCAGAGCACCGGAGTCCAGTGTTTCTCAAAGGGAAGCATTGGGTTGCAACCAAGAATGACTTCCCCTATCCGGGTACTTCGGCGCATGTGTTGGTGCTCTCAAGGGATCACGTCAACGACCTTGATGAGCTATCTATCGGAGCGCTACAGGAGTTGACACCGTTCTTGCTCCAAGTAGCCCAGAGCCTTGGACTTACGGGCTACTGCACGTTCGCTCGGCTTGGTGACAAAGATTTGACAGCGCAGACAATGCCCCATCTGCACTTCCATATCACCCAGAGCGATGGAAGTGCAGTGACATTCGAAGACGTGCCGGAAGACATGTTGGCAGTCATACGCGCCCTTCCGGGAGATCTCCCGAACGACTCCGATGGTCTCAAGCGGCTCTGGGAAGCGATCAGCATCTACCGCTCGGCGCTCGAGGGCAAGGCAATTGGGATCTATCCCAAGCTGTCGAACAAGGCGTTCAGCAACTGAGTTCACGACTTCTCGGGATAGGGGCGGTACACATCGTCCCTATCCCGCGGAAGCTCCATATCTACTTTTATCAACCTAACATTGTTTGCTTTTAGAACTCTCTCGCCGTCCAGCACAGCATACCCCTCAGCATAATAGACCCTCTTAATTCCAGCTTTGACCGCCAGCATAGCGCAGTTGGGGCATGGGAAGGTAGTTAAGTAAAGCGCTGCGCCCGCTAAACTCTCTCCCCTTCCCGCTGCCTCAGCGATTAACAATGCTTCGGCGTGCATATCGGTGGTCATTTCGATCCCTACGCCGCGGTTAAAGTTCATGCGTACATCGCCGTCAATCCAGGCCGTGTGCTCGGTGGGTTGATGGCGATTGCTACTGGCGCCAATCACTTCACCATTTTTGACAATTACGGCCCCCACCCGGCGCCAAATGTTTGAGCTTCTAAGAGCCTCACTATGGGCTAGTTCAGCCATCTCTTGATCAAACTTAGCTTCGGAAATCTCATGATCCGGACTGAGTTCAGCGTTGGTAATACTGCTCTTGCGGTCCCAACGCAAAAAAATAGGCTCGAGCGTAATTTTTGCATTCGAGAACTTTTCTACTAAACCACGTGAAACGTCTTCGTCCGGCATAATTATCTCGTAAGTTTCAAAAATTTTTGAAAGCTTATTCTTACTTATGACCTGGACATCTCCTAGATTCCATCCTATTACCGCCTCAGCGGCTTCCTGTGGGGCAAGTGCACGCAAGTCCTTACGCAACCAATCAAAGTCAGCTAAAATGTCGCTATCTAAAATGAAGAGAGGTGTATCTGGATGGTTCTCTAGTAACTGCCTGTAGCCCGAATGTAGTACCGGCACATAGGCAACAATAGCTTGTCGCATTATGCCTCGCTGTTGAGCTTATCGAAAGCATCTTCGATTGATTTGGAAATGGCTTCCTTCATTTTGTTTGATAGTCCGATGTTGAGCCGCCGGAGTTTGGCAGAAGTCGAAGTCGTGGCTTGCGGTTCAAGAACTACAACTTCTGCGCAATATTCTTTTAGCTGCTGGAGTTGCTCGGGCGTATAGGTTTCTTTAGTAGCAACCAGCACATCAGGACGGACCCGTTTAATTAGCTCCCATTTGGGAGTTATAGCATGTTTGATCGTAACAAGGTCGACGTGGCGAACATGCGTTAGCATTTGCACACGCTCTTCTTGGCTGACAATTGGCCGGTCGGGGCCTTTGCGCTGGCGTACCTTTTCGTCACTGTCGATTCCAACAATCAAGACGTCACCCATTGCGCGCGCTTTTTCAAGGTACAAAAAGTGTCCAATATGGATAAAATCGAAGGTTCCCTGCGACAAGACTATTCGCATGCCGATGGTTTTCATTGCATTCACCATTTCGGTTAAGCGGTCAAAGTCTGGTACAAAGCGGTCATTGGACTTTGAGCCTTCACCAAAAATCCCGCGGCCGTTAGAAGTCGGAGCTTGCTGGTTGGTTTGGGTAAATGGATCCATAACGTTAGTGCTCATTATATCCGAAGGAATGGAAATGCCAAAAGTTGGCGGCGGAGCGGAGTTGCTAATGTTGAGTAGCGGGCCAACCAACCTAAAAATATTTTCGGCCACTACATCCTTACTGTCGTTTGCTTCAATGACTGGGAAATTGTGTTTGCGGGCTTCTCGTAAGTAAGCGTTCCGAACTTTTTCATGGAACTCTTCACTCAGTCGCTCGAAGGCATCAGGCTCCATTGTCAGCTGGCGGGCTTTATTAACGCTGGCGGGCGCGTCAAGAATAATGGTTAGATCGGGTAGAATGCTGTGACAGGCGATTACGCACTGCTCTCGCAGCTGGTCAATGTCTTCGGGAAGCATTCCTCCGGCGTAACCTTGGTAAGCTAGTGTCGATAAATAATTACGGCTGGCAAGCACAACGCCACCCGACTGAAGCTGCGGCCGAATTGCTTGGTCGGCGGCGTTGCGGCGCATGGCATTATACAAAAAGGCCTGCTGCCAGCTGTCGAGTGAGGTCATGTTGTGACTGGCTACCGGCTCAGCCAGCAGCTTATCGATATACTCACCAATTAAACCGTAATGTGGTTCATGTACAAGAGTGGGATGAATATTAAAGTCAGTTACGATGCGTTCGCGTAGTAACTCGAGCTGGGTGTTCTTGCCAGTACCGTCACCACCTTCAAGTACAATATAAAGCCCTCGCTGCATGGTTCCCCCTTACAACTCGATCGTATCAAAATAGACCCTCGCGGGTCTATTATAAGTTACCTTGTGTTAGAAGCTGCTTG
>CAZQPT010000052.1:0-4346 GCA_964595295.1 uncultured Candidatus Saccharibacteria bacterium
CCGCTCGATTGCAGGCACGACTGGTAGAAACATTTATTAAAACCGAAAAAATAAATCTCGCTGATAAACTCGCGGATGCCGATCAAGCGGCAACACGCGATTTGCTCAATGAGGCTAAGAAATACGACGAATTATTGAACAAAGTTAAAGGAGCTGCCCGTGGCCAAAGCTAAACCAACTAAATCTCTAAAAGAAATACTTACCCCCGAACAAAAGCGTGATTTACTTATTACGACCGCTAAAAAGAGTGGTAGTGTCGCTGCCCGAGACATCTTCAAACTTATTCCCGAGACTCCGGCTAACGCCGAAGCTCTCGACGCTCTTTACACCGAACTTGCCGAGCTTAACGTGGAAATCACTACCCTGGAACTCGACCCGACCAAATTTACCGACGAGTGGGCCGCCGCCGAAGAAGAAGCCGAAGAAGAAGCTCCAACTAACACCGCGGTTTATCTTGATGATGACGTAGCTGACGACTCAGTTCGTTTATACCTGCGTGAAATCGGTAAGATTCCACTGTTGAACGCCGAACAGGAGTTAGCTCTAGCTCAACGCGTGGTCGCCGGCGAAAAAGACGCCAAGGACCAGATGGCGGAAGCCAACATGCGTCTGGTGGTGTCAATCGCCAAGCGCTACGTTGGGCGTGGTCTTGATCTGTTAGATCTTATTCAAGAAGGAAACACCGGCTTACTCCGCGCCGTCGAAAAGTTTGATCCGGACAAGGGTTTTAAGTTCTCGACTTATGCCACTTGGTGGATTCGACAGGCTATTACCCGGGCCATCGCCGACCAGGCCCGAACCATCCGTATTCCGGTACACATGGTCGAGACCATCAACAAATTATTGCGCACCCAGCGTCGCTTAACGCAAGAGCTAAACCGCGAACCAAGCAACGACGAAATCGCCAAAGAAATGGAAATTGACGTCGACAAAGTCGAGCACATCATGAAGATCAAGCAGGATATTTCCTCGCTCGACGCTTCAATTCGTGATGACGAAGAAGATTCAGTTTTAGCCGACTTCATCGAAGACGAAGACACAGTTTCGCCAGAGGAATCAGCCACCGGCCAGTTGCTTAAAGAACAGGTCAAAGACATGCTCAGCGCCCTAACTGAACGCGAACAAAAAATTCTTAAGCTGCGCTTTGGCTTGGAGGATGGCAAGAGCCATACTCTAGAAGAAGTTGGTCAGGAATTTAGCGTTACCCGCGAACGTATTCGTCAAATTGAAGCCAAAGCTCTCGCCAAGCTGCGTAAGCACCGTGACGCCAAGAAGCTTCACGACTACATTAAATAACCGAGACCATCTATGAATAAAAAATTGTGGGTAATCGGCTTAGCAGGAACTAACGGCTCTGGTAAAGACACTGTTGGTAATATGCTGGCCAAACACCATAACTACCTTTTTATATCTGTTACCGATCTGCTGCGCAACGAAGCCAGGCGCCGACACCAGCCCGTAGAGAGGGAAGTCCTACGTAGCATTAGCGCCGAATGGCGCCGCGAACTTGGCTTGGGCGTGTTGGTAGACAAAGCCGTAGCCGAGTACGAAATTGCCCGTAACAAATACGACGGCGTGGTAATGGCCTCACTGCGCAACCCCGGCGAAGCCGACCGCGTGCACGCGCTGGGCGGAACCATGGTCTGGATCGACGCTGACCCCAAGGTCCGCTACGACCGTGTGCAAGCTGCCGCCGCCGAGCGTAACCGCGCCGGCGAAGACAATAAGTCTTTCGAGCAGTTCAAGGCCGAAGAAGAGGCCGAAATGCGTTCATCCGGTGATGCCGCCACCCTGAATATGACGGGTGTCAAAGATGTTAGCGACGTGTTTGTAGACAATAGCCACGAAAATCTGGAAGCTTTCCGGGAACACGTCGAAAAATCGCTCGACCTCTAGTATTAATGATAGTAAAATGATATAATACTACAATATGTCAATTGCTGTTTCGCCAGATATTATCCATATCGCAGAGCCACATGCCCAAGTCGTGTATGGCGGTATTGAGGTCGGTAACGTAGACAGTAGATTTGGTAGCGCGGAGACGGTCGCGGAAAATCGTAGCAAGTTACTGTCGCCCATGAACCCCGCGAATTACGTGTTACAGATTGTTCAGCTGGGTTCAGAGTTCGTAGACTTAAGTGGTATCAGATCTGAAGACCTTGATGACACTTATCCAACCGACGGCTTATTTATTAATCGACCTGGTATAGCCCTGGGACTTAACCCGGCTGATTGTAACGCTATAACCATGTATGATGGTCGCGAAGGCCGGGCGTTGGGGCTTATACACGCTGGACGGCAGGGAGTAGATGGTGATATCCATCTCGCGGCTCTAGATAATCTCGTCAAAGAGCATAAAGTAGCAAAAGAAGATGTTCGGATGCACTTCGCTCCTTCGATCCGCAAGGGCTCCTATTACTATCCGACTATCGCCGCCGAACAACTGGCTGATCCAAGGTGGCAGCCGTTTATTGATTTACGCCGTGGTAACTACCACCTTGATCTGGTGGGCCGTATCGTTAAAGAGCTTACCGATGCTGGGATTGAACCCTCACAGATGGAAATAAACCCGATTGACACGGGTTCAGATGGCCGATATTTCTCTTGGGTTAGAAGCAAAAGAGAAGGCGTGCCGATTGGACGCAATAGCGTTGCCGCCATGCTCGGGTATTCGGCAACTGGTTAAATTTTTCGGCCCGCCCGCCTAGGGAGTTTTTTATAAGTTGGGCTAGCCCGCAGAGAACTATCCATAATTCGCCATAGCTGGCGGAAAGATTCGGCGATCTCGAAATCTATGACGCGCACAACCCGTCCTTTACCTTCGAATACGTGTATCGCTAACTCGTCGCCGCTGACTGACCACTCAACTGGCGAGGTGTAGGACTCGCTTTCGACCCAGGTGCGTGTTAGATTGGCGCGGGCGTCAATTTTTGGATCGGCTGAACCCTCCGCGCCATCTGGCGTGATGCCAAAACGAAGCGTATCGTGCAACACGGGCAAACGTCTGGCCTGGTCCATAGCCTCAAAGCCCATAAATGGTATATCGGCCCGGCTTTTTACGAAGTATATAGGCTGTTTTACGGCAGTCTGCTTAGCGTAGCTTTCGGTAATCGCGGGCGTACCTTCGTTGACCTCAACTACGGTTGTGCCACTTGAAGATTTCTGGTAAGTAGATCGCAACTCCTGCATCGCGGCGTTAACGTGTTGCTCAAGGGCGATCACGGAATTCCTTTTTTGAGCTACGAGAGTAGCCAAGGCGCTTGGATCGGCTGGCCTGTAGACAAACTTTTTACTAACTTCGTGCTTGCTTGCCAAACCTAACTCTTCGAGAGAATCGAGTACTTTATAGGCGTTGGAGCGGGTGATTGCCAGTTGCTTACTCAATGAAGGAGGGGTGCTGTCGCCGTTTTCCAGCAAAAATAGATAGACAGCAGCCTGAGCTTCAGTAAGTCCGGCGTTAATAAGTAGTTCTTGCATGGTTTAATATTAGCATAAATATATTATTTTGTGAATAGTAATTTCACAAATTGTAATTATATCTCTGTTAATTAATATGTAAATGTGAAATAGTATTGACAAATAGATCAACTTTATACTATAATGCCAGTCTATTAAGTAAGGAGCAGTAGCTATGTCTGAAGCTATACCCGGAGCAAGCACCAGAAATTTCGCCAACTTTTATCTTGGAGACAACGTTTACGAACTAGCAGACGGTTTAATACCGGAAATTGCCGAACGCCTAGACGTTAAGTTAGCCAGCGAGCCAAATAGCGATGACCTGCAAGCGCTTATGGGAAAGGTGGGACGTAACAAAGTTTTACGGCATAACGAAGAAATTACAGCCATCGACAGGGAAACTATGGCCGATATGATCGATCGGGGGCGAACGCAGATCGCTCTTAACCGTAGTTTGTGGACTCCAGAAATTACTGCCAACGAAGATACTGTCGATGCCGTATTACTTGTTACCTGCACAGGGAACTGGCAGGACAGAGCTGCTGAAGCGGTGCCAACTATTCTTAAGGGTAAGCCAGTCTATTCCTTGGCTGGAACACGGGTGATGGACACAGTCACAGAAGTGGCGAACCCTAACGTAATACGCATGCGCGAATCCCTTGGCCGTTATCCGAGCGAGGCGGAATACGCCGGTGGCGTAATAGTGCCTAAGTTGGTAGCCGCCGGATTCGACAGTGTTTATTCGCAGAGTTATCCAACTACAGTCGGAGATAAACTTCTTAAATCGTTATTTGAAACTAGCCCACAATTGCTAGAAAAGAGAATTGTAGTCGTTAGGAACGCCAATGCCGGAGTTATATCATCAATACAGATGCGAGACGCGGCCCGAA
>CAZQPT010000053.1:0-2783 GCA_964595295.1 uncultured Candidatus Saccharibacteria bacterium
CGGCCAGTTTAGCCATTTTAGCTTCGGTGTAACGCATGGCAGCTGGTGGATCGCCGTCCATACTACCGAAGTTACCCTGACCATTAACCAACATGTAACGCATCGCCCAGGGCTGAGCCATACGGACCATAGCGTCGTAAATGCTGGAGTCGCCGTGAGGGTGATATTTACCCATTACGGCACCAACGACGTTGGCGCTCTTACGGTGGCGGGCGCCACTGCGAAGACCGTCTTCATTGATGCTGTACAGAATGCGGCGATGCACCGGCTTCATACCATCTCTGACGTCAGGCAGGGCGCGATCAATGATAACGCTCATGCTATAACGCAAATAGCTATCTTCCATGACGTTTTCGACGGTCCTAAGTTCTACGGAGCGAGAGTGCCCGGAGTCTAAAACATCAGCGGCGTGTTCCACGCCGCGGCGACGCTCTTCCATCGAAATTTCGTGGCGAACATCGTTATTAGGACGCTGCTCCTCCGGTTCGATAGGATCTATATTGGGTGTATTGTCGTCGTCCATATTAAATATCCAGGTCTTTCACGAATTTGGCGTTAGCTTGAATGAAGCTCTTGCGGAGCTCGACTTCGGTTCCCATCAGCTTGTTAAAGATGGCGTCAGCCTTTTCGGCGTCAGCGACTTTAACCTGTACCAGCACGCGCTTTTCCGGGTTCATAGTGGTTTCGAACAGCTGTTCGGCGTCCATTTCGCCCAGTCCCTTGTAGCGCTTTTGCTCGACGTAGCCAGCCTGTTTGTAGCGCTCGGCGGCTGGATCGATAGTAGCGCCTTCGGCCTGGCGCTTAGCGATGACTTTGTCCAGCGAGACTTCTAGCTCGTCTTCGTCGTATATAAAGACCGAGTTCTTACGACCCGGTTTCACCAACTCGAACAGAGGTGGTTTGGCCAGATACAAATGGCCGCCGTCAACCACTGGCTGCATGTAACGGAAAAAGAAAGTCATTAATAGCGTGCTGATGTGGCTACCGTCGACATCGGCGTCGGTCATGATGATGATGCGGTCATAGCGCAGGCCGGCGACGTCGAATGATTCTTCTATACCAACGCCCAGGGCTTTAATAAGACTAACTATTTCGTTGTTGGCTAGCATTTTATCCAAGCGAGCCCGTTCGACGTTCAAAACTTTGCCACGTAGAGGCAGAATGGCCTGAGTCTTGCTATCACGGCCGGACTTGGCGCTACCACCGGCCGAGTCACCTTCCACCAGGTAGATCTCTGATGTCTTAGGGTCTTTTGACGAGCAATCAGCCAGTTTGCCGGGCATGCTGGCACCGTCGAGAACGCCTTTTCTTAGAATGTTATCGCGGGCGGCGCGGGCGGCTTTGCGGGCCCGGGCAGCTAGCAACGCCTTGCCGACAATCTTGCGGGCCACGCCTGGGTGCTCTTCCAGGTAGTAATTAAAGTGTTCGTTCATGATGGTTTCGACGTAACCACGGACTTCCGGGTTGCCGAGCTTGTTCTTGGTCTGACCCTCGAACTGCGGATCCTGCAATTTAACCAGAATAATACAGGTCAAGCCTTCCCGGGTGTCTTCGCCGGTTAGATTCTCTTCTTTTTCCTTAATCAGGCCGTTTTTGCGGGCGTAGTCATTAATAACGCGGGTTAAAGCCGCCTTAAACCCAGTTAGGTGCGTGCCGCCGTCCGGGTTGAGCACGTTGTTAGCGAAAGTTTTAATGGTTTCGTTATAAGCCTCGGTGTATTGCAAGGAAACTTCCACCTGAACGTCCTTAATCATCTTGTCGACGTAGAAAATATCTTCGTCAACCACGTCTTTGCCAACATTTAGGTGCTTAACGTAGCTCTGGATTCCACCTTCGAAATAGAAGCCAAAGCGCTGGCCGGACTTTTCGTCCTCCAAAGACGTGTGGATGCCCTTAGTAAGATAAGCCGCGTGGCGCAGGCGATCAAGAATCAATTCGTAGCTGAACTTTACGCTTTCTTTAAAAATTGTTTCGTCTGGGTAAAAAGTGATCTCGGTTCCGGTCTTTTTGGTCTTGCCGATTTCTTTAAGGTCGTACAGCGGCATACCGGCCGCGTACTCTTGCTGGTGGATAACGCCGTCACGGTAAATAGTCACGATTAATTTTTTGGACAAAGCGTTTACGACACTGGAGCCAACACCGTGCAGACCGCCAGAAACTTTGTAGCCGCCGTCGCCGAATTTGCCGCCGGCGTGTAATACGGTTAGGACGGTTTCTACGGTGCTCTTGCCAGTTTTAGGGTGCATGTCGGTTGGTATACCACGACCGTTATCGAAAACGTTGATGCCACCATCGGCCAGCATTTTAACGGATACGAGCGTGGCATGACCCGCCAAAGCTTCGTCGATACCATTGTCGACTATTTCCCAGACTAAGTGGTGTAGGCCTTCCAGGCCAGTGCCACCAATATACATGCCGGGTCGCTTGCGAACCGGTTCTAACCCCTCAAGTACCGTAATTTGATCCGACGAATAGCCGTTCTTTTTTGGTTTAGCCTCAGCCACGTTTGTTACACCTCTATTTAGAATTATTTAGGATCTTGTCCCACTTCCTCCTATTATAGCCGATTGCCTATCTTGAGACAACAATCTGAAGTCCGCAGATCTAGGGCATACATACGAAATAGGTATAAAACATGGATAAATCATGTATTTTATCCATGTCGACCAAAACAGACGACCCAAACCCGGATGCAGCATGTTCGCGCGCAAGATCACGCTTGCGCTTGTAACAGTAGTTATGCTTAAATGAGCGGGAATATCGTAAAAAGCAAAAAATAAAAC
>CAZQPT010000053.1:2883-3946 GCA_964595295.1 uncultured Candidatus Saccharibacteria bacterium
TAACAGTAGTTATGCTTAAATGAGCGGGAATATCGTAAAAAGCAAAAAATAAAACAAAAGTACAAAAAATTATGTTCGAAAAAATCCTATCAGTCCTCCCTTATAATCCCGGCCTACTACCCCAGTTGGCTTTCTACAGCCGCCGCATGCGCGAAGAAGCCTCTATCCGCCGGATCGGCGTAGTATTTATCGTTCTGGCTTTTATGGTTCAGTTCTTCGCCGTGCTCAGCCCGCCACAATCAACATCGGCTGATTCTACCAACGACATGATAATCGGCGGCATCACTTCGGCTGCTAACGCTCAGGCTCATTGTTTCCAGAATACCCGCGAATACCGGACAATCATGAATCACTACGATATAGATTGTAGTGATCTGGGCAAAGGCACCGAGACCACGATTCACGTGGCCGGCAACAACTATTACTCGGCCGGTCATCATCCTTTTGGAGTAGCCGGTGAAACTCCGGTTAATGCCGGTGGCGTGACTATTTACTTCCGCCCCCTGAGCGAGGTTAACCTTGCTCCATCTTATAAAGCCCTGCACGTTCACAATAACGCGGGCACGTCTTTTTACATTTTGTTCGCTTGCGGCAATCTGGTATCAGTCGGCTTGCCGTCCGCGCCGCAAGCCGTCTTCACGCCGGGAACAGTCACCGTGCCTACCCCAGCCCCCGCTCCGGCACCCGCGCCAGCGCCAGCCCCGGCTCCAACGCCTGTTCCTACGCCAACACCTACACCGACTCCCACCCCTACGCCAACTCCGAAGCCGGTTGAAAACTGTGACGTCCCAGGCAAAACCAACCTGCCCAAAGGTTCGCCTGAATGTTTTAAGCCCTGTAAGTACAATTCCGGACTCAAGCCCGACGACGTTAAATGTAAGCCCTGCGATAAAAGTATCAGCACTAGCGATCTACTAGCCTGCGTGGTAGTTCATAAAACGGCTACCAACGTGACCGCCGGTTTAGCCGACGCCAACAACAGCACCGCCAAAGCCAGCGACGTCATAACCTACACGCTATACGCTCAAAATAACGGCAAGGAAGACGTTAAAGATTTTGTCTT
>CAZQPT010000054.1:0-3868 GCA_964595295.1 uncultured Candidatus Saccharibacteria bacterium
AGTGGCACCCAGACTGGACTTTACGTTGCGGGCGCCACTAGCGGCACTAGCACAGTTGCTGTCGTTAACGCGGCCACAGGCTTTACTGGTAGCATTCTGGATCTACAGCTCAACGGTGTTAGCAAGCTGAGCGTTAACCAAGCTGGCAACCTGGTGGCTGCCGGAACAATTAACGGCGCGACTATATCAGGCGGCACGCTGTCCGGCGGCACAATCAGTGGAGGTACACTTACAGGTGCGGCGGTTAATTCCTTGAACGTATCCGGCACGGCGATTAGCGGCACCGGCGCTCTAACCTTTGATGCTAACGGCGTGAATACGATTAGCATCGGCGGCATCTCAACTGGCGATGTTCTGCTGGCTGGTGGAGTTGGCTCAACCGGTTGTACGGTTACTAACGCCAGCGGCAACTTCGCTTGTACCGGCACCATTAACACCGCCACAATTTCTGGCGGTAGTTTAACGGGTGGTAGTGTCTCCGGTGGTAATTTGAGCGCTACAGACGTAAATGGCCTGAGCGTATCTGGCGGCACCATCACCAACCCAACGATCACCGGGACGATCACCGGCACTGGCTCGCCAACGATAACTGGTTTTGGCACTATCAACGGTCAAACAATTAGCAGCACGGCTAACTTTAGCGGTACTTTAGCCGTCCAGGGTAATAATCTGAGCATTGGTACACCGGGCACAACTACTGGTAGCCTGAGCTTAGCCAACAGCACCTCGGCAAGACAAGTTGTTCTGCAGGGTCTTAACCCAAGTGGTGCCGGTAACGCCACTGTCCAAATTCCAAGCATTGCTGGTGGCTCAAGCGACACGGTTTGTCTACTATCGTTAGCTAACTGTGTTGGCGCGGGCGGTGCGGTAAGTACCACCGGTGGTACCCAGAACTTCATAACCAAGTACAACAATGCCGGTGCTTCACAGATCACCAATTCCCAGCTGTTTGATGACGGTACGCATGTAGGGGTTAATGTAGCCACTGGATTTGGCGCAGTCGCTAGATTAACGGTGAATGCCAACGTTACGGCCGATGCTCTAGCCGCAACGCAGCTGAACGCAGGCGCTGCTACCAGCAAAGTCTTGGTAGTTCAAGGTGCTACTGGTCAAACAGCTGATCTGTTCCAGGCGCAAGATAGCACGGGGACGATTAAGGCGAGCATTACCTCAAGCGGTGGGGTCTCGGCTGTGTTGTTCAGCTCTAACACATACGAATTTGGTGCCGGCGGTACAGGCATAAGTCGCAACGTTGGTACAGGCGCCATTACTTACTCGGCCCAAGCAGTCGCTGCGGGCACGCAGACATTCCTGCTTACACATGCATCGCAAAGCCTGATCGTTAAGGGTGCTGCTTCGCAGACTGGCGATCTGCTACAGCTTCAAAACTCAGCTGGCACAATTCTTACGGCTTTCCAAGCTGACGGCAAACTTGTATTTGGACCTAGTGGTGCTCAGGATACTAATCTATACCGATCGGCTGCCGACACCCTAAAGACTGACGATAGCGTTGTCGTTGGCAACGGGTTGACGGTAGGCAATACCACTTCATTGCAAGGACACTCTTTCTTTAACGCTGGTACGGCCAATCAGGTCGCTAAATACTCTACAAGCCCAGGGTTTAGCTTTGGCTCAAGCGATGATGTTACTCTTTATCGCACGGCTGCGGGTGCTCTTACTATACAAGGGGTTAGCGCTCCAACAACCCTAGCCTCAAAAGCTAGCGCGAGTCAAAGTACCACCGACTTATTACAGCTACAAGACAGCGCAGGCCTGATCAACGCCGCCTTCAGCGCCGCTGGCAACCAACTAACCTTGGGCCGCGTAGCGGCCTCAGGCACAGTCACTCAAGGTAAACTAGCGCTGTCTGATGGTACCACTAGCAACAAGTCCGTAACCCTCCAAGTAGGTAACGGTGCTACTAGCCTAGGCGCTAACAGCGTCATCCAGATACCGGCCACAGTCGGTGCAACAGACACCGTTTGTCTACTAACCCTAGCTAACTGTGTAGGTGCCGGTGGCTCAGTATCCACCACTGGCGGCACCCAGAACTTTATAACCAAATATAACAATGCTGGCGCTACTCAGCTAACTAACTCGCAACTATTTGATAATGGAACCAATGTGGGTATTAATGCTGCCGCTGGCTTTGGTACATTGGCCAGACTAACCATAAATGCCAACACCACAGCCGACAACCTGGCCGTAACCCAGATAAATACCGGAGCTAGCTCGAGCAAAGGCTTAGTAGTGCAGGGCGTAGCGAGTCAGAGCGCTGATTTGTTGGAAATACAGAACAGCAGTGCCAATATTCTTGCCAAATTTGACTCTAATGGCGCGCTGACGATTAACAACAATGCGGCTGATAGGTACGGTCTTAACTTGCTGAGCGGAGGAGCCTCTAATTACACGGCAATTGGTCTAGGTCGTGCTTCCCAGGACGGTACTTTGGCGGTAGTCGGTTCAGTAGGCCAATTTGCTCTTGGGGCAAATGTCGGAGATTTAGTTTTACGAGCTGATACCACTAATCAACTTATCTTAAGTGCTGGATCTTCCAGAGCTGCCATTAGTATAGGCCAAGGCAATACGGTAGGAACCTTAATACAGTCGCCGTCACTTACCCCAACCTCACAAGTAGTACTGGGAGTTAAGGGCGCGGCTAGCCAGACGGCTGATCTGTTTCAGCTGCAGAACAGCAGCGCCACGGTCCTGTCGCGCTTTGACGCTTCTGGCAACCTAAACCTTGGAACCATGAATGCGCCAACTGGTGCTGCTGTAGGAGCAGCGACGGCCGGTGGCAGCCTGACGGCCGGTACTTATTTCTACAAGATTAGCGCTATAGACGGCAGCGGCGGGGAGACCCTACCTAGCACTGAAGTATCAGGCACTACTGCCGGCGGCAATCTAACGCTACCTATTAGCTGGACTCCAGTGCAGGGTGCTCCAAGCTACCGTATCTATCGCGGCACTACCTCTGGAGTAGAAAATGTTTACTATACAGTCACCGGTAGCTGCTCTGCTCTGCTGGCTTGCAGCTTTAATGATATTGGGTCGGCCAACACTGGTGGCAGCCCGCTAGCTACCGGCACGGCTTATATTACTAGGCTCAATGTAGCCAGTGGCGGTACAAGCAGCTTTGCTGGGACATTGAGCAGCCCGGGAATCGGCGACAGCAGTGAACACTTTGGTGCTGGAAGTGTGGCTTCCTCTCAATCAGCTACAGCTTTCGGTTACTTTGCAACGGCCACAAATTTTGGCGCACTAGCTGTTGGTACTGGCACCAGTGCAACAAGTACCGCTGCTACAGCAGTAGGCAGCGGTTCGACCGCCAGTGGTTTTAGATCTACTGCTTTAGGAGCTAGTACCTCGGCGGGCTTTACTGCCTCAATTGCGCTTGGTGCTGGGGCTACGACTACAGCGGCCAACCAATTAGTAATTGGCAGCAGCCTTAGTAGCTCGGCAGTCACTGATGTCTACATTGGCAACGGCGTGACGAACGCTGCGCCTGTCGGTGTTAATGTCTATGCCTCTGGGTCTAGCACGACTGCCGTAACAGGCGGCGCGCTCATGCTACAGGGCGGAGCGGCTACAGTCGGTAATGCCAACGGCGGTAACTTAATACTAAATGGCGGTGCTAAGGTAGGTAGTGGTACTGTCGGCAACGTAATTCTGCAAGGTACCAACGGCGGTAATGTCGGCATTGGGACGGCAACGCCGGGCAACAAACTATCAATTAATGGCCTGACCACTGCTGATTCGCTGGCCCAAGTAGCCATATCGAGCGGCGCTACTACCAATAAAGGCCTAGTCATTCAGGGTGTTGCTGGTCAGACGGCTGATCTGTTCCAGCTACAGAACTCCACCGGCA
>CAZQPT010000055.1:0-3666 GCA_964595295.1 uncultured Candidatus Saccharibacteria bacterium
CCCTCGGCGCCAAGTTCGTCAACGATATCCTGTCCTAAGACAGAAAACGTGATCTGACTGCCACGGTCTTCGATACACTCGCCATAAGTTTTTTCGGCACGGTAGCCTAAATCGTCAAAACCTTTGTTTAAAGCGTCTATGATCTTTTTCTTTTCGGCCTCCGTAAAATCTTCGGCGTAAATCTTTTTCCAGGTGTTGCTTGGGGTGTCATAGGCATAATAGCGGGTGCCGGAGGTTGGCATTAGGTGCAGGCGCTGTAGCTTAGTAGGGTCGGCTTTTAGGTTGCTCAGAAACTGTTTTTCGAACTGCTCGAATCGTCCGCCGGATATAACGCAGATTTCATAATGATCGAGGGCTTTGCTAAAAACATCAGCCATATGATCATCCATGCGTGATTTGCTATCGGCCAGCGTTCCGTCCAGATCAAAGGCGATTAATTTTTTCATGATGACTCCTCTTTTTTAAAGCGCTTGCTGACATCACCGACCTTTTGAGCCAGATCTTTGCGGGCAACTAGTATGCCGTTTGGCGTGTTAACGACTACCACGTTATCTAATCCGATAATCGCTATTGGTTTGTCCTCGTGATTTTGGACGAAGGAGTTTCGGACGTCTTCCAGCTCGGATAGGCCCATAAGATTGTTGCCGGAAGCGTCGTTAACGGCGGCTTTATGCAGGTCGGCGAACGAACCCAGGTCCATCCAGTCAAACGAGGCTGGAACAACCAACAGGTCTTCGACTTTTTCGATTAAGGCATAGTCTATGGAAATACTCTCGAAAGCCAGATAGGTCTCCACGTATTTTTCCGGCACGGCCTTAATTAGTTTTTTATAATTAGCGTGAACCTCAGGCGCGTATTTTTTCATGGTACGCTCAAAAGTGTTTACAGAACCAACAAAATATCCGGAATTCCAGAGGTAGTTACCGCTTCTTAGGTACGACACGGCTGTTTTGTGGTCGGGCTTTTCTTTAAAGGAGTGGACGCTAAAGATAAACTTGTCTTCGTCAATTAGGTCGCCCTTTTGAATGTATCCAAAACCGGTCGCCGGGTAATCCGGCTCAATGCCGACCAGAACCAGGCTATCGTGCTTGGTAGATGCCTCTGAGGCAAGCCTGAAGCTATGCTTAAAGCCACGCAGATCACGAATGTAGTGATCGGCGGCCAGAAAGACAATCGGCTCGTCGGCGTCGTTATGCTTGGCTATATGGGCTAGAGACGCCAGGATACAGTTGGAAGTACCTCGCCGGGCCGGTTCGACTATAAAAGCCGTATCCGGTAGATCGGCCAGCTGCTCTTTTACGTGGTGGATATGGCCAATCTCGGACACCACGTAGATCTTGTTGGTAAGCGCTTTAGCACGCTCGTAAGTACGCTGCATGAGCGACATGTCATCACCGTTAACCTTAAGCAGGTGCTTAGGATAATCTGGCGTGGAAAGCGGCCAAAGGCGCGATCCCGACCCTCCGGCGATAATTACTACAATCATTACTCTTATACTAACAAACACCTATGGATACTTAAAGTGCTAGAGCTTTGGTTTGACTTAATTGTTGCTATATTACTAATATGAGCCTAAGGCCCGAAGTCGTAGTTATTGGTGGCGGCACAGGTACTTCTACCTTGTTGCCTGAGCTTCTGGGCGCTACCGACTCCCTAACTGCGGTTGTAAACATGTTCGACAGTGGCGGCTCATCGGAAACCATAGCTGAAGGCTACGACATGGGGGCGCCTGGAGACATAACCCAGTGCGCTGTAGCTATGGGCAACGCTCCGGTGGCTCAACACATTGCTGCTCAGCGGTTTGCCAGCGGTCCGTTCAAAGGCCACACCGTACGCAACATGATGCTGGCCGCCGAGTTCGAGAAGAACGGTGGGGATATCGATAAAGCCGTCGATGCTTTTTGCGCGGCCATGGGCGTTGCAGGCACAGTCATCCCGATTGTAACCAGTAGAAACACTCTGGTAATGCGGGATGGCGACACGGTAATACGTCGCGAGAGCAACATCGGCGAACACGCCATAAGGAACCGTGACGCCCGTATTAAGCTTGAGTCAGCGGCCTTGCTGAACCCTCGAGCCTCCGAAGCAATTCAAAGGGCTGATTTAGTTGTTATCGCCCCCGGAAGTGTCTATACGTCTATACTACCCTGCCTGGCCGTAGGCGGCATGGCCGAGGCGCTTCAGGCAACTCAAGCCAAGATAGTCGCCATCACTAACTTGGTCTCAACCCCCGGGCAAACCGACGGCTGGCATGTAGCCGATTACGTGGATATGTACGAACGGTACATTGGCGGAGGAGTAATCGACCGTGTACTGTACAACACCAAAGCCCCGACTGACGAGCAATTAGCAAAGTACGCGTCTGAAGGTGAGTACCCAGTACGCAGCGACCCCGAAGGTTTTAAGAATATGCTGGCGGTTGCGATTGGTGCGCCGTTAGTCGCCAAAGAAGTATTCTCTCAGGATCCTAATGACATGCATATCCGAAGAACTTTGATCCGTCATGATGCTGCTCAGGTTTGCAGTAAGCTTATGAGCATATTTTACGAATAGACGTTATCGCCCTACAGGTCCCGAAAGTACTTGATTGTTTTAACCAGACCTTCGTCTAGCTCAATTTTTGGTTCCCAGCCAAGTTTTTCTTTGGCTAGATCGATGTTGGGTTGGCGCTGCTTTGGGTCGTCTTGCGGAAGATCGTGATAGACAATTTTACTTTTGCTTTCAGGGATCATTCTAAGAACTGTCTCGGCAAGCTGTTTAATTGTAAACTCATTTGGGTTACCGGTGTTTACCGGACCGATAAAACCGCTGCTATTATTCATCATTAGTATCATGGCTTCTACTAAATCATCAACGTACTGGAAACTGCGAGTCTGCGAGCCGTCGCCGTAAATAGTGATGTCTTCATTGTTAAGAGCTTGGACGATAAAATTAGATACCACGCGGCCATCTTTAGGATGCATGTTTGGCCCGTAGGTGTTAAAAATACGTATGACTCGGATGTCCACCTGGGACTGGCGGTGGTAATCAAAAAATAGTGTTTCGGCACAGCGCTTGCCTTCATCGTAGCATGATCGAATACCAACCGGGTTTACCCTGCCCCAGTAAGACTCTGGCTGAGGGTGTACATCCGGGTCACCATAAACTTCGCTAGTTGAAGCCTGCAAAATAGGCACCTTGAGGCGCTTAGCTAAGCCCAGCATGTTAATGGCGCCGACCACGCTTGTTTTGGTTGTCTGAATAGGATCAAACTGGTAATGAATCGGCGAGGCCGGGCAGGCGAGGTTATAAATCTGGTCGACTTCAACAAAAAGCGGCATCGTCACGTCGTGACGGAGCAGTTCAAAGTTCTTATTATCCAGCAGCTTGTGGATGTTCTGGCGTCGTCCTGTAAAGAAGTTGTCGACGCAAAGAACTTCGTTACCTTCATTAAGTAGTCGCTCGCAAAGGTGAGAGCCGATAAAACCAGCTCCTCCGGTGACTAAAATTCGTTTACTCATGGCTTTTACCTCCGCTTGTAATTATTGGTCGACCTATGCTCTCATAATGAAATTTCTGCTCAAGCATTGTCTTGGGATTATATATATTGCGGCCATCAAAAATAACTGGCTGGCCCAAAGACTGTCTAATCTTATCGTGGTCGGCGTTAACAAATGCTGGCCATTC
>CAZQPT010000056.1:0-3625 GCA_964595295.1 uncultured Candidatus Saccharibacteria bacterium
GCACGGATTTGCCAGACGCCGTAAGTGGTTTTCGAGCCTACAGCCGTGAATCACTACTACGTCTCAATACGTTTACCCGCTTCAGTTACTGCACGGAGTCAATCATCCAAGCAGGCAATAAGGGCTTAAGTATTGCTAGTATCCCAGTGGAGACTAACCCTAAATTACGTGAATCACGGCTATTTAAGTCGACCGGCGAACATGTAATTAAGTCAGGCGTAACAATAATCAGAGCTTTTGCCATGTATAAGCCATACATTATTTTTGGGGGCTTAGGTGCGGTACTTTTAGCGCTCGGCGCCATACCGTTCGCTAGATTTATTTATTTCAGCGTCGTAGAGGGAACCACCAGGGGCCATATTCAATCCCTGTTAGTAGGGTCCTTGTTGCTAATCACTGGCTTTTTATGCCTGGTACTTAACGTTTTGGCCGATCTAACACGTATAAATCGAATTCTCATCGAGGATAATCTCGAGCAAACCAAGCGTCAACGCTACGGCTCATAAGTAATTAATGTAATAACTGGGTCGGATTTTTATAACCCGGAGTAACAGGTCCCAGCGTCTTCTGTAAGGCATGATTAACAGGCTTAAGAGGCGTGACAGGCCAGTACCAGGAATCGCTACTTCGCAACACATAAGTCATCGCGCCGCCGCCCCACAGCAAGCCGACTATGGCCAGCGAAGCAATTAGCAGTCTTAGCCATTGGCGACGACCGGTAAGCTCTTTAACCGCCAGCATCGCGGCTACGGTAATTAACGGCAGCACCGGCAAAAGGTAACGCCCGTTAATGGCCACCGGCTGGGCAGTTTGCAGATAGAGCTGATATTCGGTAACCCACAAAATTGCCACGTAAACTAGCGTGACTAGGCTAAAGAGCCATAATATCGGCCCGTTATATTTCCGCCATAGCTCCGGTATCAACAGGACTAATGCTGTTAGTCCGGATATGGCCAGCACGGCACCGGTTACTCCAGGTGCGATCAGTGGTCCACGGGTCTCGAAGTCGCTCGCCGGGCCATCAACAGCGAAAAAGCTGCGTAGCCACATACCGTATAGCCAATGTTGCGTGTAGCGAATCGGATTGCGGTCGTTCTCAATTGGTTTGTCCTGTTCAAATTCAAAGTCCCGAATCCAGGGGCCATAATGTTTACATTCCTGATAGGTCAACACCTGGGCGCAATCCGGAACGGGCGTGTGGTAACGAATGATATTTAGACCATAGCGTTCGCCGAACAATCCGCCAGCCAGAAAAACCAAGACAATAAGAAGCCAACGGTTCCAGCCCTTAAATTTAGGCCAGCTATTTTTGAAGGCCTTTAGTAAATCCGATGGAGTTCTATAGACCCTATAAAGTCGAAATATCAGATAGCCGGTGGAAGCCACGAATATAGGCAAGTACGCGTACTTGACGATGCTGGCGAACAGGCTAACTGCCATGAACTGAAGTAACTTATTAACATCAAGTGATTGTTTACGCAGCGACTCGCTAAATTGAATAATCAATAACAAACTCAGGGCCGTCAGCGGCATAATCACGTTATCGTAGTTAATCTGCGCTCCCAGCAAAGGCACTATCGGTATTAGAACAAATATCAGTAAGCTGAGATGGACTACCGGTTTTGAAGCGCCGGTTTTGAGTAACAGTTTTCGGTAAAGGGGCAGACCGCAGGCAAAGAAAGCAATGTTCATAGCTCTAAGTATCAAAACCTGGAGCGTTTGATTATCCGTGAACAGGGCAATAAGCCGATAAGGGAAACTCATTAAATAGTGATATAGGTATGACGGATCGCGCGAAACAGCCCCAAAAGCGTCACCACCAGCTGGATGAGCGCTCCAGATAGGACTCCAATGATCGGCATAAAGTCGTATAACCCCAAGATGAAAATCTTCGTCAAAGGCCATAGGGTAGCGCCCGGTAAGCGCGATCCAGGCAGCCTGCAAGACAAACAAGCCAATTATCAGCTTAAGAAACGTCCGCGAGCTCAAGAAAGCAAGGACCCGGCTAGTAGTAATACGAGGCATATTCATGATTGTGACTGGGTATCAGTATAATGTATCGCATGGCTAAGCGCATAACCTGGCGAGCAACCGCCGCTATACTCATCCTGCTGATTACGATCGCGGCCTTTAGCAACTACTTTGCTACCCATCCCCAGGTCAGGCACCTGCTACGAGACACTTCGCCGGCCTTACTGCTAACGTTGCTGGCTCTTTACGTGCTTTTCGTAGGCACGATGGCATTAATAAATAGCGCCACGCTTCGGCTGTGTGGAACCAGGCTGATTGGCCGTGAAAGCTTACTTTTAACCATGTACTCGTCTGTTATTAATTTTTTTGGACCCTTGCAGAGTGGGCCGGCTTTTAGAGCGCTTTATCTCAAAAAACTACACGGTACGAATCTTAAAAATTATGGCTCGGCAACGCTTGTATATTACGGCTTCTACGCGTTTTTTAGCGGGCTATTTTTGGTATCGGGCATTCTAGGCTGGTGGCTAATCCCGCTATCGTTAGTCGGGCTTATCGTAGCCGTTCAGGCTTATAGAAGCCAGCTCTCCTTAGCTGTTCGAATCCGCAAGTTAAACCTGTCAGCTTGGTATTACTTAGCGGTCGCTACGTTTTTGCAGGTCAGCGTTCAGGCCGTAATCTACTTCGTGGAGCTAAGGTCGATCGTGCCCGGCATCCATCTCGGTCAAGTGATTATTTATACGGGCGCCGCTAACTTCGCGCTGTTCGTTTCGCTAACGCCAGGAGCGATTGGTTTTAGGGAGTCTTTCCTGGTTTTCTCCGAAAAGCTTCACCACGTTAGCAATAACGCTATAGTTGTCGCCAACACTATAGATCGCGCTGTCTATGTCAGCCTTTTGCTGGTTCTGGCAATCGTCATTTTCACCACGCACGCCCATAAAAAACTAACCTCTGTCGCGGCCGCTAATCCTGAGACTTAAGCTGAATTATCTTAAATATTTGCAATCATATGGTATAATATACAAAATTCAGGAGTTAAAATGCCCCCATTTCGCAACGGATTCATAGAAGTAGATCTCAAATTTGACGGCGACGCGCTAAAAGCGTTACGCGACATAGGTCATGGTCATCGGATAAATATAGTCGACGCTAGTTACGACATACCTCGTGGCGCCGAAATCGTTAAGTATCCTGGCACGTCAGCGGAAGCTTTTTTGGGGGTAGTCAAGCTCATACCTATCGAAGGCGAGGACTCTGCGCATCCCGATGTTACAGTCATGAGCCCAGACGCTACTTTGGCTATAGAAATCGAAGACAAGCCTAATCATGTCGCCGCCCGGGCCGGTGAGGCTTTCTTTGCGGCGGGTGAAGATTTAGTTCAGATGCAAGTCGGAAGCCACGTGAACATTGGAGACTCTTTTGCGAGCACGGACTGGACCGATACTAGCTCTAGGGTTAGGGAAGATATCGCTGGACTCGATGGCTTTTATACGATCGCCAGTAATCCCAGGGAGCAACACTTATTTATAAAAACTATCGATGAGCTGCCATTCGCCTGTGTTAGCTTGGTAGCCGGACACTCCCAGCGCACTGAATAAGCTTTAGAAATGGTCACGAATGTGGCCGAACGAGTATTCCCAGTCGGCAGTGGCTTTTT
>CAZQPT010000057.1:0-3525 GCA_964595295.1 uncultured Candidatus Saccharibacteria bacterium
AGACCAACGATTTTCAACCTCGGCTTGTCATCAATGACATTGGCGCGCGGCGCTTTACTAGGACCGCTATCGGCGGCCGTCAGATATTGGTTAGCGATGCGCTGGGCATCTTGTTGGCTGCGGCGCTGGGCACGAACGGCCTGGCCACGAGATGTGGTTAAGCTGCTGGTCATTGGCTGGCTGGAGCGCTGGTTTCCGCCACCGCCACGTCCGCCTCGACCGCCACGGCGTTGACCGCCCTGCGGACCTTTTTTAGGAGCGTCACCATTATTTTCGGGTGATTGGCTCGGGTTTGGGTTATTGTTTGGTTCCATAGATTCCTTTCTTAGGATTTCTATTAAATTATGTAATTTTCTTAATGATTGATGGGATAAGCGCGAAGTCGTCGATTAATACTTGTCTTTGGCTTCCGTTGTATAGGGCAGCTGCCGGATGATACAGTGGCAAAATTACCACTTCTAGCGTATCGTCCGAGTCTTTTTTAAGACTCAAGCGCACCCGCTTGGGCTGTCCGTGGACCTTACTAATTTGCAAGTCCGGTAAGAAACAATTCATACTGTGTCGCCCGAGGGTCACGATGACTTTGGGCTGAATTATTTCTAACTGGCTCTGTAAATACGGTAGGAAGGCCTTCTTCTCTTCTGGTGTTGGATCCCGGTTTTCCGGTGGCCGATACTTAACTATGTTGGTTATATAGACGTCCTCGCGTTTGAGGCCGATCATTTCTAGCATCTCGTTCAGAAACTTCCCCGAAGCTCCGACGAACGGTTTGCCCTGCAAGTCTTCATTTTTACCAGGCGCTTCTCCTATGAGCACCACCGCTGAATCTATATTACCATCACCGAAGACTAATTGGGTAGCCGATTGTGCCAAGTCGGGCGTAATACCATCGTCGATTACGCTTTGCTTAAGCTCGTCGAGTCTTGCTTGCTTTGTGGCCACGGCCTATCTTTCCAATTAATTTGACGAGATTTTGCAGGGCTCCGATCAGGAAAACCAAAGCCAGGAAGTAGTAAAAGAAATTACCTTTATCGATCGCTAAGCTGGCAAAGCCGTAGGCAATCGCCAGTTCGACGAGTCCGAATAACAGATGACCCGTCTTAGTTTTATGAAATTTGTCTAGTTGCTTTAGCATTATTTTTTGGCCTTTCGTTCCTGCTCGAGGCGGACACGCAGTTGTTTGGCGAAGTCGTAGCTGTAAAAAGCCGTGAATAGAACCACGAAAACCGACCATAGGATACCGGGCAGGCTCATCTTGTTCGCGCCGACAGCCAGCTCCAACAGCGTGGTAACGCACAGAACTGGGGCGATAATCGCTCCGGCCCATAACGCCGCGGTTGGCAATTCTTTGCGTTCCACGGTGATCTTCGAGGTTTTCTTCATATTATTTTCCGTTAAGTTCACGGGCCGCGGCTTTCATGCTCAACTGCAAACGGCCCCGCTCATCTATACCCAGTAGTTTTACCGTGACCTTATCGCCTTCTTTAACGACGTCGCTGGTCTTTTCCACGCGGTCCTCGGATAGTTCGCTAATGTGGACCAGGCCGTCTTTACCGGGCATAATCTGAACGAAAGCACCGAAGTCCATAACGCTCATTACGGTGCGGTCTTTATAGATAGTCCCGACTTCCGGATCTTCGGTGATGTCGCGTATAGCCTGCTTAGCGGCGGCGATTGATTCGCCGTTCGGGCTGGCAATCATGATGGTGCCGTCGTCCTTAATGTCGATGTCGGCGCCAGTTTCAGCAGTAATGCGCTGAATAGTTTCACCGCCTTTACCGATGACTTCGCGGATCTTGTCGGGGTTAATCTTGATTGATTCGACGCGTGGCGCGTAAGGACTCATCTCGTTAGGCGTATTGATCGTTTCCAGCATGTGCTCCAGGATTATAGCCCGGCCCTCTTTACCTTGCTCCAAGGCTCGTCTTAGGACAGAAACAGGTAGCCCGTGGACTTTCATGTCCATCTGCAAGGCGGTGATGCCCTTGGCGGTTCCAGTAACCTTAAAGTCCATATCACCGGCAAAGTCTTCGGCGTCGGCGATGTCGCTCATAACGAACGATTTGTCGCCCTCGACCATCAGGCCCATGGCAATGCCACTGACCAGAGCTTTAAGCGGCACGCCAGCGTCCAGCATCGCCAGAACGCTGGAACAGGTGGCGGCCATGCTAGTGGAGCCGTTTTGGCTCATGATTTCCGTGACCGAACGGATCATGTACGGGAACTCGGCTTCTGATGGCAAAACGGCCGTTAAGGCCCGCTCAGCCAGATAGCCATGGCCGATTTCGCGGCGGCCCGGCGAGCCTAGACGGCGAACTTCACCAACCGTGTAGCCGGGAGCGTTGTAGTGGTGCAGGTAGCGGCGTTCGCTCTCTTTTTCCATGGTGTCGACCAGCTGAACGTAGCTCAGTGGCGCCAGGGTAACGATGTTCATAGCCTGGGTTAAGCCCCGGGTAAAGATACTGGAGCCGTGGGCCCTTGGCAACAAGCCAATTTCGCTACTTAGCTGACGAACGTCATGTAGCCCTCGACCGTCAGGGCGAATGTTATGCTCGATGATTCCCTGTCGGACGTCTTTATGGACAGCCGACTGAAAAGCTTCGCCGTAAGCGTCGGCCACGGCCGAGTGCTCCTCGCCAAGTTCTTTAGCGAAGTGCTCCTGCATGTCATCACGCAGTTGCGCCAGTAATACGTTGCGCTCCGGATATGGCTTGCGCAAATCTTCGCCGAGCTTGCCTTCCAGCCATTCATTGACGGCCGTCTGGATTGTCGCGTCAGGCAGATTAAGCGTGAACTCCTGCTTAGTGACTCCGATTTTCTTAACTAATTCTTCCTGCAGAGCGATAGCCGGCTGCATGGCTTCAAAAGCGTATTCCATGGCTTCGGCGATCTGTTCTTCGGTAACTTCCGAAGCACCGGCTTCGACCATCATAATGCCATTTTTGGTGCCAGCTACTACTAAATCGAGGTCGCCGCTATCGAGCTGTTCGGCGGAAGCGAAAGCCGTGTACTTACCATCTACCAGGCCAACCCGCAGGCCAGCGACCGGGCCTTCAAAAGGCGCGCCGCTTAGCATAAAGGCGGCGCTCATGGCGATCATGGCGATCATGTCCGGACGGAAATCCGGGTCCATGCTCAAAACAGTGGCCACGCCCTGGGCTTCGTGCCTGTAGCCTTTTGGCCACAGCGGCCTGATTGGGCGGTCGATCAAGCGACTAATAAGAATGGCGTCATCTGATGGACGGCCTTCTCTTTTAATAAAACGCGATCCGCTGACTTTGCCGGAGGCGTACATTTTTTCTTCGTAATCGATGCTTAGCGGGAAGTAATCCATGCTAATCGGTTTGTTGCCAACCATAGCCGTGCCCAGCACGACCGTGTCGCCGTAGCGCACCAGAACAGAGGCGGAGGTCCTAAAACCAACCCGTCCGACCTCCAGACTAAGCGGGCGTCCGCAGAGCTCTGTCTCAACTTTAATAATATCTTTACCTAGGGGGTTTATTGTTTGTCCCATGTATTTCCTTT
>CAZQPT010000058.1:0-3517 GCA_964595295.1 uncultured Candidatus Saccharibacteria bacterium
TGCCAGATAAGCTAAAGACCGTCGATAAGGCGTTTAGGCCGGCACCGGTGCTACCGGCTGGTTTGGCGATCTTGAAATTGAGCGCTCCACCATTGCCCGTGCCAGTTCCCTGCCCGCCGGCAAACGCGACGCTGGCACCAGCAATATCCGTGCCTGAGCCACCGGTACCTTGTAGCGTAAAGCCGACTGGGGCTGTATCGGTTACGCCACTACCGATGTAAGCAGTGCTGATAGCCTGACCGCCAACCGAAGCGTTGGAGCCAATAACCAGTTGATTAACCGCGGTGGTCGTAGCTCGTACACCAAGTGCTATCGAGGCTCCAAAGCTGGCGTCGGCAACATTACCAATCGCAATACCACTGCCGCCAGTGGCGCTCGCTTGACTGCCAAACGCGACTCCATTGGCACCACCAACTGAGCCAACTCCAACTGCTATACCACCAGTACTTTGGGCGGCAGCGCCAACTACAGTGGCGTTCGTACCGTTAGCAAGCGTGCTAGCGCCAACCGCCGTAGCGTTGTTGAAAGCGGCTGCATTTGCCGCGTTACCGATAGCCAGCCCATTACTCCCTGACGCTAACGTTCCGGCACCGAATCTCTCGCTAGTGGCGCCAGTACCGGGACAGCTAAAGCTGCCGTTGGCCCCGCTTATAGAACAGGCTGTTTGCAAAGTGTTAGCCGTGGAGCCAGTTGAGCCTGCAGGAGCATATTGGAAGAGAATATTACCACCTGCGCCAGTACCGGTGCCTTTACCCCCATTAATAATTGTGTTGGCCCCGGCAATGTTAGTGCCGGCTGAAGTACCAGCCTGCAGCGTAGCCACACCACCAGCTCCACCAGCAGTACCGCCGGCGTTACCACCCTGCAGAGTCAACGCGCCGCCAACACCGCCTGTACCAGTCACTGAGCCAGCACCACCTTTAACAGTGACGGCTGCACCAGTCGTGCCGGCAATACCGCCACCGGTACCCTGTAGTGTAAACGCGCCTGGAGTGTCATTAGTAACGCCGTTGCCGATGTAGACGTTGCTGATCGCTTCACCAACGGAGTTATTGGTTGAAGAACCAATTACCAGCTGATTGCTAGCGGTTGCGGTTGCGGCAGAACCGATAGCAATCGAACCCGCGAAGCCGGCCGTACTTGAACTGGCGCCAACAGCTATTGACCTGAACCCACTAGCGACCGAACCGCTACCGATTGCCGTGCTAGATGTACCAGTTGCCTGCGCTACCTGCCCGAGAGCTGTGGCCCCTTGTGACGAAGCTGTCGCACTGCTACCGATTGCAGTGGAAGCATGACCACTAGCAACTGAACCTGCGCCGAAGTGCTCACTTATGGTACCGGTGCCTGGGCTACTTAATGTACCCGCGAAGTAACTAGTGCCGCTTACGTTTAATCGGTTAACGTAAGCGGTTGCGGTTGCGACAACAGCGCCGCCAGTGTTGGCGGCGCCAGTATCGTTGAACGATCCGCTGCCAGATAGGTTCACTGCCACCGTGTAGTAAACATTTTCGGCACCAGCACTAGTACCTCGGTAGATGCGGTAGCTGGTAGCGCCCTGAACCAGATTCCAGGTGACTGGTAGCGTAAGGTTACCGCCAGCGGTGGTACCACTTACTTCGGCAGAAGGCAGTGTTTCGCCGCCGTTACCGTCTAACGCGCTAATCTTGTAGAAGTAGGTGCCGGCGGTCAAGCTACCACCTACCGTAGCAGCACCAACTGCAGCGCCGGTTGGCGCGTTCATATTTCCAAGGTTTAGGTTGCCAGAAGCGTCAAAGCGCGACAGCGCTGTGCCAGAAGAGTTTTGAATTTGGAACAGATCAGCTGTCTGGCTGGCCGCACCTTGTATAACTAGGCCTTTGCGGGCGGCATTGTCAGTGGAGACTAGGGACTGAGCCAGAGAGTCAGCGGTAGTAGGAGTACCTACTTGAAGGAGGTTGCCAGATTGAACTGATGGAGCCGCCGCGCCGCTGGTGGTGCCGACAGTATCATCGTAGGTGAGGCTAGTCTGCCCAAAGCTATTATTTGGCAAAGCGCTGGAGTCATTAATAGTTGCCAGCAAACCGATAGCGGCGCCGGACTGGCCATTAACCGTTCGGTAGATCTTGTACTGCTTGGCACCGCTAACGTGGGCCCAGGTTAGACGGTTAAAGTTGGTACCGCTGAGCGGGTTGGCGCCAGTCGCCGTACTAGCCGTTGCGCTTACCGTGGACTCGTAGCCATCGGCCGTTACCGAAGTAACCACGTAGCTGAAGGTCGTACCACCGGCTGTGCCCTGGTTGGTAATGGTAACCGTACCCGGAGCGGCTTGGGTATTGATTTTAACATTACCATTGCTGGCGAGGCTACCAGCCATGGTGATCTTGGTGTTGGAGCCATCGGCCGTAAAGAATGTCGTGTTGGCAGTGTTTTGCAGTATTAGGGCGTTGGCCTGATTACTATTTGAGGTAGCCACCAAGGAGGCACTGGCTGGGCCCAGGCTCAAATCCGTGCCTACTGTTAATGAACCGCCGCTGGACGCCACGTTTATCGAGCCGTAGTCAGTCGCGGTTAGGGCCGAGGTGCCGGTGCCGCTGATTTCTGTTATCCCGGTATTGCTGGCGCTAGATAGCCCATCAACCCTAACGACAACGGTTCGCCCCACAAAGGCGCTCTGGCTCTTACGAATTCGGAAAATATGATCGCCATTAAAGCTGTCACGAATCATCTCCAGCTCAATATCGAACGTACCGGCATATCCACTTTGGTGAACCGTAGTGTTTGGTACTAGTATTTTACCGTTAACAGCGCCTGTGTTAAACGAAGTGCCGACCGTGTAGTCTTTAGTAACTGAGGTAGCGCTTGAGCCGCTGTCAGTAGCAAGCTGTATGTGAAGCTGTTCGGTATTAGTAGCGCCAGCGCTGGTTCGGAAGACTTCTACGTAATCACCTACCGCCGTTGGTGCCGTTCGGGTAAAGACGCGGGTGTACGATCTGTTATTCGTGTCGTAAGTAACTCCGTTCTGGGCCTGGATAGTACCACTGGTGTTGCCGGTTGGAGCCTGCATCGCCTGGGTAGCGGCGATGCCAGTGTCGTCAAAGGTAACCGTGGCGTTACCGCTAACCACTCCGACTCTACCGACGCTAGATGGCGTGCCCGAGCTGGCCGTTCGGTAAACATTGTAGCCAGTGGCGCCGGTCACGGCCACCCAGGTTATACGGTTGAAGTTGGTGCCGTCCAGGCTAGAGTTACCGGTGGTAGTTTGGCGGACAGTACTGGCCGCGGTTTCGCCAGTGGCGGTAGTTGCCGATACGGCATAGCTGTAATTCGTGGCACCAGCCGTGCCCTGGTTAGTAACCGTTGGCTGAGCCGGTGTAGCAATACCAGTGTGGATCGTGCCGCCAACCACGTACAGTTGAGCCGCCGGCGCGCTTGAGGTGCCAATGGCCAGCTGGCCGGCACTGTCGAAGTGGCTTAATACCGTGCCGGTGGAGTTCTGTAGCTGGAACAGATCAGCCGTCTGACCAGCAACACCCTG
>CAZQPT010000059.1:0-3507 GCA_964595295.1 uncultured Candidatus Saccharibacteria bacterium
AGCGCCCTAAACTGCTACCAGCTCAACAAGGTAGCCAACACCCATTAATGACTGAGCTAGCAACTGTGCTCGATATTTTTTATCGCATGGGTTTTACGGCCGTTGAGTCACGAGAAATAGATGATGATTACCACATGTTCGGATCGCTGAATTTCCCGGAAGGTCATCCGGCCCGTGACGATTACGATACGTTTATGACCACCCAAACGGATAAGAACGGCAAGCCGCTAATCGCGCCGGCCCACACAAGTACCATGCAAAACCGGGTTCTTAAAAAGCACAAAGCCAACCTGGAGCAAGGCCAGCCGATCGCCGCCGTAATCCCGGGACGGGTCTTTCGTAACGAAGATCTAGATGCCCGTCACGAGCACACTTTCTACCAGCTAGAAGGCGTTTACGTCGATAAGGGCGTCAACGCCGGCCACCTTATAGCTACCCTCAAAACGTTTTTGCAGGAATACTATGGCAAAGAATTGGAAGTTAAAACCCAGCCCTTTTATTTTCCTTTTACCGAGCCGTCATTCGAGTTCGCGCTTAGTTGTCCGTTCTGCGATAAGCAGGGTTGTAATATCTGTTCGCAAACCGGCTGGATCGAACTTTTGGGTTGCGGCATGATTCACCCCAACGTACTCAAAGAAGCCGGCATCGACAGTGACATCTACACTGGCTTCGCCTGGGGCGGCGGCATCGAACGTCTGGTAATGATGAAGTACGGCATCGAAGATATCCGTCATTTCGAATCTGGCAAACTCGACTTCCTGAGGCAATTCTCATGAGCGTGTTCGAGCAGCCCAAGCTGCAAAAACTAGATAAACAGCCCCTCTGGATAAAAACTTCCGAAGTCGTCGAGTATATGTACGGCAAAATAGACGAATTACCGGATTACGAAAAATGGACGACGGCCATCAAGATACGCAATGCCAGCAGTGACTTGCTTTTTGCCATAGCTCAAGCTTTGGGCGACTCTAGCCCAGCGGCTACCGAGTTTGGCTGGAGCCAGGCCCGCAAGCATGCCACCAGTCTAAAGGCGATATATCGTTTTGCCTGCCGTCAGAAGTTTTTAGAAATCGAGCCGGGAATCATGGTTAAGCTGGACGAAATACTCGATCTAATTGACACCGAAGTCAAAGATGCTTTTAGCCGTACCAAAAAAGCCAATCTGGAAGAAATTGAATCCTGGCAAAAGAAGTACAAAATGTGGGAAGAGATGCACGAATGAAAATTAGCTTAAATTCAATTCGAAATATGAACGACCGTTACGCCTGCGCCGAAGACGTGGCGTCGATTGGCGTTGAGTCTCTAGTCGATAAAATCGGCGCTCAACTTGGGGCTATCGAAGAAACTATCAATATCGGTGCTAAATATCAGGGAATCGTCATCGCCAAGGTCGTTAAGTGCGACCAACATCCAAATGCCGATCGCTTGCATGTCTGCGCTATTGACGACGGGGGTATTACACCCTCTGTCAATAGGGACGGCGAAGGCTACGTTCAAGTAGTCTGTGGAGCGCCAAATGTTCGGGCTGGCATGCTGGTGGCGTGGTTGCCACCAGGAACTACGGTTCCGGAAAGCGTTGGCAAAGAACCTTTCGTGCTGGAAGCCCGCGAACTCCGCGGCGTCGTTAGCAATGGAATGCTGGCTTCACCAAAAGAGCTAGCCCTCGGCGATAGCCACGACGGCATCCTGGAAATTGATGGCGAGTTTGCTCCAGGCACGTATTTCGCCGAAGCCTACGGCCTAACGGCTGACGTCGTGCTTGATATAGAAAACAAGATGTTCACCCACCGTCCGGACTGCTTTGGTTTTATTGGCGTGGCCCGCGAACTGGCTGGCATCCAGGGCTTGGCTTACAAAAGCCCGGACTGGTATCAATCTAATCCGCAGTTCCCGGATCCGGTAGATAATCAGCTGCCGCTAACCATAGATAACCAGATTCCGGAGCTGGTTCCACGCTTTACGGCTATTACCATGCGTGATATACAAATTGGCAAAAGCCCAGTCTGGCTACAAGTCGAGTTGGCCAAAGTTGGCTCGCGCTCAATTAATAACATCGTGGATTACACTAATTTCTTTATGCTCGAAACTGGCCAACCGCTTCATGCCTACGATTACGACAAAGTCGCCGCCCTAAGTAACGGTGATCACGCCAATATCGTGATTCGACATCCCGAGGCTGGCGAAACGATCAACTTGCTGAACGGCAAAACAGTCGAGCCGCGAGCCGAAGCGATCATGATTGCCAGCGACAAACAGTTGACAGGTATCGGCGGCGTTATGGGTGGTGCCGATACCGAAGTCGACTCCAACACCAAAAACATCATTTTAGAATCGGCTAATTTTGATATGTACTCAATCCGTCGCACGGCCATGCGTCATGGGCTATTTACCGATGCTGTTACCCGATTTAACAAAGGTCAAAGCCCACTTCAGAACCTGGCTGTGCTTGCAAAAATAGCCGATGAAATTCAACGATTTGCCGGTGGCCAGATAGCTAGTCAGGTAGCCGACGACAATCATCTATCTGACAAAGTTATGGCACGTAACTCGCTGTACGAGCCGGTTGTCGTAACTATGGGATTTATCAATGCCCGTCTTGGCTTAGACTTGTCGGCCAAACAGATGAAAAAACTGCTCGAAAACGTCGAATTTGAAGTCGAATTAAACGGAGAGCAATTGACGTTCAAGGCGCCATTCTGGCGAACCGATATCGAGCTCCGCGAAGACGTCGTCGAAGAAGTTGGCCGTCTGTACGGTTTTGACCACCTATCGTTAAATCTTCCGGAGCGTACCATCACGCCTACGCTTAAAGATCCTTTGCTTACTTTTAAGGCTCGGGTTCGTGATAGCTTGGCTGACGGCGGTGCCAACGAAGTATTAACCTACAGTTTTGTGCCGGGCAAACTTTTGGAAAACGCTGCCCAAAATCCCAAAGACGCGTTTAAGATTAGCAATGCCTTGAGCCCCGAACTCGAGTATTATCGTCTAAGCCTAACCCCAAGCTTGCTCGATAAAATTCATCCTAATATTAAGGCTGGCTACGACCAGTTCGCCCTGTTTGAAATCGGCAAAGGCCACAACTTGACGCACTCTGATGACGATGAGGGTCTGCCCAGCGAATTCGAAATGTTGGAAGTTATCGTGTCTGCTAGTACCAAAACCAAGCCGGTCGGCGCGGCTTACTACAAGGCCCGGGTTTACCTGGAAGCCCTGGCCGCGGACTTTGGCTTGGAGCTGGTTTTTGAACCACTTACCGAAGATCAGCCATACCCGGTGGCTCAGCCTTATGAACTATCTCGTTCCGCCAAAGTCAGCGTAAAGGGCGGTCAACCACTGGGCATGATTGGCGAGTACAAGGCCAGCGTCCGCCGGAATTTTAAGCTTTCCAAATACACGGCCGGTTTTGGTATTAGTTTGGTTGGTCTAATGAAAGCCGCTGCCGAAGCGCCAAACAGCTACAAACCGCTACCTCGTTTTCCCAAGCTAACTCAGGACATAACCCTAAAAGTG
>CAZQPT010000060.1:0-3468 GCA_964595295.1 uncultured Candidatus Saccharibacteria bacterium
TTAGTCGTAGACGACAACCGGCGTGCCAATCGAACTCCAGTTGTAGATCCATTCGGCGTCCGAGTTTATAGTACTAACGCAACCATGCGAACTGTTGATGTTTCCAAAATAGCTGGATGGTCGCCAATAATTTCCGTGCACCGCGTAATCCTTATAAAAGTATTCGACCCACTGCACGTTAGGCTGAAAATAGGCGCTGCCGTCAACGTTCGCCCCGTGCATATCCTGTACTGGCAATTTACTGTAAATGGCGTAGGTTCCGGTAACGGTTGGCGTGCTTGGTTGGCCGGCCGTCACCAAAAAAGTTCTAATGATATTCTGTTTTTCGATTGCGTACATACGCTTATTAGTAAGATCAACCAGAAGCCACTTATCCGCGGCCTGGGCGTTTACTACACCCTGATCGCGGTGAGACACGTTTAAGCTGACTGTGGCGCCTTGGGCGCTCATTACTTTCTTGGTTATCTCGGAAGCCACAGCGGCTTTATTCACCACGTCGCTACCAGCTAGTCCGGGGATAATCATCGTGGCCGAGCCATCGACCGTAGCGTTTACGGCGGCATGGCCCGGAGTGCTATATGGTTCGGATATTGAGTCTATATAGCCCTCGACCGCTCCGGAATTAACGCCTATTTTTAGAGCGTGTTTGGCTTCGTCTGGAGCAATGTCGATCCATTTTCCAATGTCGTCCTGACCAGCTTTGATTGACGTGTCGGCTACGTTAAACACGTAGGTTTGCTTAAGGATTCTGTCAACTTTGTTGACACTGTCTGTAAGATCAGCGCGATTGATAGCAGGCTTAACCATGGCTAAGTGCTGGCGCAGTGGTGCCGGGTCCAAGTGTTTTACTGCATCGATCAAGGATTTTTGCGAACCGTCCAACCGTAATGATTGACCAGATGAACTATCACTCATCGAAACTTTACCGTTGTCGATAGTCATCCCGGCGTTAACGTAGGGCTTGATTATTTTACTGCCGTTAGTAGTCATAAAGTTGGTAAGAACAGGCTGGTTAATACGAAGCGTCAAAGGCACGTCTTTTTGACTCCACCATTTCAAATGCTGCCACGTCGAACCATCCTTCTTAGCGCTTATAGCTGATTGAGCAGAACGACTCTCGTCAATAGCTATACCAGCATCTCCGGTAGAATATTTGCTGACCATTTTATCGGGATGTTCGATCGCGATCTTGTAGTTTTGAGCTTTTTGAACAAGAGTATTAGACAGATACTTGGCTTTGGTGTTCTCGGTGACTATCACGCCAGCTACTTGTACCCGGCCCAGGGCATGGTCGTGGGCATTAATTAGCAGCGCCATAAAACCAATTAGAGCTATCACGCCTAAAACGCCAAGGAATCGCCGTAAATCTACGAGCAGTTCTGGCGGCTCGTCATTCGTGGTCGGCGTAGATACAGAATAGCCATCAGACTGATTGGTTGCCAATCTACGATTAACCAAACTCTGGTAGATGTTTCTCACCTATCTATAGTACACCACGGGCTTATCATGGAGTGGCCTGTTATGATGGTTCTATGACCAAAACTTCGGAGCTAAAGACGCGACAAAAATTAGTCCAGATTGCTGGCTGGTATGGCGTAGCGGCTATTATCCTTGCCTACATGCTCAACAGTTTTTCCATATTGGATTCTCATAGCCTAAGTTACCAATTATTAAATCTAAGTGGCGCTGTCGGAATAATTAGCGAAGCGGCCTCTAAAAAAGACGCTCAGCCAGTAGTACTTAATATCGTCTGGGCGGCCATCGCCCTGCTCGCCATAGTTAATATTCTGAGGTAATTTTATATGCGAATCGTAACGCTTGTAACAGGAAATAAGAATAAACTGAGAGAGTTTGGCCGCTTGTTGCCAGAGGATTTTCCTTATACGCACCAAGGCCTTGATTTAGATGAGATCCAGAGCTTTGACTCAATTGAAATCATAGCCGACAAAGCCCGCCGGGCCTACGAAATTATCGGCAGTCCGGTTATCGTAGAGGACGTATCTGCTGGTCTGGAGTGCCTGAATGGCCTACCCGGACCCTTTATTAAGTATTTCGAGGAGCGGATTGGCCAGGAGGCACTGTACTTGCTGGCGAATGACGACAAGCGGGCCACCATTACCTGTAACATAGGCTACTACGATGGAACTAGGTTAGTCACTGGAGTTGGCATAGTTGAAGGGACTGTCGTTCCAACCCGCGAGGACACTGGCTTTGGCTTTGACAACGTATTTATACCTAACGGCCAAAACCTGACCTTTGCCGAGATGGGGGATGATCTAAAAGATACTATCGGCCACCGTGGCCTAGCAGTTCGTGACTTGCTTAAAAATCTAGGTTAATCAAACAAAACTCGAGAATAAGTAACATATTTTACATGTAATTTTACTTACAGACTATAGTATTTTTTAAATATTATACTGGCTCCAGATTCAAAAATAGGAATGGAGGTATACCATGACGAAACTGATTTTGATACTATCCTCTATAGGACTGACATTGATAATGTTATTGGGCTTATATGACCCGTCAAATTCGATTATGTGGCTGGCATCAACTACGCAAGCCTTTACTATTGTGCGGGCGGCTTTACTGCTAGTTATATTTAGTTTGCTTGTTACGGATCCACCTAGGAACGTATACTTGAGAGCTATCGTTGGTGTTTTTTCCGTCGTAATAGTCGGTTCGACTATTGGCGCTTTCTACGAGAACCACATGCAGGCCTTAGACGCGTTTCTGTTAATGGCGACAGGTATAGCGACAGGTATCACGGTTCTGGAACTCGATCAGAGAGTCGAGGAAGTTCCTATCGAAATCTTGATCAAAGAAACCCGTGCCAAAAGGCATGCCAAGCGTAAACTGGCAACCGCTTAAACTACTGTAAGCTAGCTTACAGCTGGATATAAACATAGGCGCTATGATACAGCTAGTGCTTAATCAATTACCTAAGGAGACACACTAATGGTTGAACGCGTAGAACAAGTAAAAGAAGTTAGTCCTGATGGCCGTACAGTCCGTAACACGGAAGTCATTGATCGACCGGATGCCACCCGTGTCGAGAACCAAACGATAGCTGCGAGAATCGTTTGGTACATCGCCGGAGTTTTACTAACGCTGTTAGCATTCCGGTTTGTCCTGGCGTTGCTCGGCGCGAATCCGGCGAATGGTTTCGCCGATTTTATTTACAGCGTCAGCCATCCGTTCGTGGCGCCATTCTTTAGCCTGTTTGGTTACAATTTGAGTTATGGCGTTTCGCATTTCGAGACATATACCTTGGTAGCCATGGCCGTTTACGCGCTTGTCGCCTACGGCATCGCCAAGTTATTTACGCTCAATCGCCGTACCACCACTGTTTAGCAGGTTCGCCTCAGGTTGTATTCTGCCCCCGCATACGCTATAATCACCTCCGTTATGGCGGGCTTAGCTCAGTTGGTTAGAGCGCCGGGTTGTGGTTCCGGAGGTCGTGGGTTC
>CAZQPT010000061.1:0-1518 GCA_964595295.1 uncultured Candidatus Saccharibacteria bacterium
CCTTTAGACGCGCCTTCGCCAGCGCTCCATGACGTCTTCAATTTCAGGTTGTAACGATTCGTAGGTAGCGACGATCAAACGATCACCTGGTAGTAGCAGGGTGCTTGGTTGTGGTTTGATTTTCGCGCTACCACGCTTAATCGTTGAAACCCGGGCATTTTTTGGAAGTCCGATTTCTTTAAGCATAACGCCGGCGATAGAGTGAAGCGGCTCCACGATAAACTCAATTTTGACATTGGGTTTGTGATCGCCAACAGATTGAGCCGGAGCCATAGCCTTAAGCGGTGATTCTTCGACGACTCCAAGCCAGCGGGCAAAACGCTCGAGCGTGGCACCCTGGATAAGCGCCGATACCAGCACCACGAAGAAAACGGCGTTAAAAATAGTTTCCCGGTTAGCGATATTCGAAGATAAAACAAAGGTGCCGAGCACGATCGGTACCGCGCCTCGTAGCCCGGCAAAGCCTAAAAGTGTTCGTTCGCGGACCGTGAAGTGACCGAATGGTATGGACAGCCAAACGGCGATCGGGCGAATGACGGTAATTAGCAAAACTGCTAACACTAAGCTGGCCGCGGCCACTGGTAATAGCTGGTGGGGAAGTACCAGCAAGCCCAGAACCAGGAATAAGATTACCTGAGACAAAAAGGCGATTCCTTCATGAAAAGCCACGAGGTGGTGACGGTACCGAGACGGCGTGCTACCAATAGCCAGCCCGACCAGATAGACGGCCAGGAATCCACTGCCGCCAATAGTTGTCGTGGCGCCGTAAGATAGCATGCAAGCCGCCAATGAGGCCACCGGCGCGAAAGAGCCCAGCGAAGGCGGCAAGCGCGCGAAAACCCTGGTAGCCGCTACTCCCAGCACCACGCCGACTATTAGCCCGAGCCCAAGCTGGTGGATCAAAAGTAGCACGAGATTGCTCAGGTCGTAGGTCGGTTGCTGAATCCAGCTAATTAGCCCAAAAGTTAAGGCAATGGCCATCGGGTCGTTGCCACCGGTTTCGGCTTCCAAGGCCCGGGCCAGGCGGCGCTTTATATTGGTGTAGCGCAGGGTCGCGAAGACGGCCGCGGCATCGGTAGAAGATACTACCGCGCCGAGCAAAAACGATTCCAGCCATGGTAAATGGAACAAGCCCCGAGCCGCCAACCCCGTTAACATGGCGGTAACCGCCACGCCGATGGTACTGAGCAGGGCAGCCGGTATAGCCACTTGCCGCAGTCGCCGCCAGGATGTGGACAGGCCGCCCTCGAACAAAATCAATACCAGGGCGACGATGCCGACGGTACGGGCTAATTCAACGTTGTCGAACGCGACTTTTCCGATGCCGTCGGAACCGAGCAGCATACCAAATACTAAAAAAGCGACCAACGACGGCACGCCAATGCGGGAAGCGCCAAGCGCGACAACGACACAGGCCGCCAACACGGCCCCAACAAGTAACAGCAGGAGACCCTCGTCCATTGGGCCAATTATAGTCCTTTGAAGCTAAAGCACAAACGAGAAAGCTAAAGCGAAAAC
>CAZQPT010000061.1:1618-3403 GCA_964595295.1 uncultured Candidatus Saccharibacteria bacterium
GGTACTGACTTTTAGCAGATCTACGCTGTTAAATTCTTTTAGGAGAGCAAATCCAAGTTTCTCATACAGTGATCGGGCACGATCGTTAGCCATATCAACAGTCAGGTAAAGCTCTTCAATGCCTTGATCACTGGCGTGTGACATTAGAGTTTGGAGAAGAAAAGTCCCAACGCCTTTTCTGGTTTGGTGAGCTGGGTCTACGGCTAATGCCACTAAGCGTTCGGGCAAGCGACGGTCGCGGTAGTTACGGTACCAAGCACCGCCCATTGGTTGGCCATCTTCATCGCTGGCGATGAGTCCGTAGTCACCCTTACGCCCCCAGTTGGCGGTTAATTCTCTGAACCAGCCTGTTTTTCTGACTACCTCCAGGGGAGGCGCGTTATTATCGATCTCGCCGTTAGTAGCATAGGCCGCTAAATAGGCCATTTGCTCCAAAAAAGGCCTATCGTCTACTATCTCGATTGGCCTTATGGTAATCAGTTCGGTTTGAGTTTCGCTCATAAACAAAAAATACCAGAAAGCGCTATGGCTGTCTATTCTCCGGGCTCAAAGATCACGGCTAGACCCCAACGCTTAAACTCCAAGCCTCGTCTAATGTAGCCGGCCCGTTCCATGACTTTAAGGCTGGGCGTATTATCGATGTTAACCTCCGCGAGCACCCGGGCAAATCTGGGTTTCACGAATGGCGTCAGGGCTTTAACGGCGAGGGTGGCATAGCCATTTCCGACGGCGCTTTGCTTCAGCCAGTATCCAATTTGGGCCTCGGTAACATCGTCATCCGTACGCGCGCTGATACTGCCCTTAAAATCACCACTGTCCCATATCCCCATACGCACATCGAGGCCTGGACTAAGCCGGGCGTTTCTGACCTTTTCCAAGCTGTCATATACACTGGCCACGCTATTACCGTAATTATCAACATGCTCCCGGACTTCTTGAACCGCGTTGAAATAAATTAAATCGTCAGCTTCGGTGGCTAGTTCACGCAAAACCAGGCCTGGTCGTTCGGTAGGGAGTACTAAAGCTTCTTTCATAATATATTACTCCGCGAACGGGGACTATCTAGCAGTATTTAAGCGATGAAAGTTGGTTGTTCTGGCGAAGGTGAAGAGTTGCCACCGGTAGAAAATCCAACAGCCAGGCCATGGGTGTGGTTCTCGACTAATATTTTAGCCGCGTTGAGGTGCGCGTTAGCAACAGGTAAGTCACTTAGCTCCGCAGGTCGTTCGATTATGGCCATTTCTGAAGCCAGCCGGGCTGGTGATTCATGAAAGTTTGGTTTTTCGCCCTGGGTGTATGCTTCGTAAGAGCGGCCGTTTACTTTAAATACGATTGGATGGCCTTTAGCCGTGCCGACAGGGCCGGGCAACTCTTTAGCCTGGGCAGTTACATGCGCTGTTTTGCCATGCTCCAAGCCATTAAGAACACGTGTTAAAGCGTGCTTGGGAGTTTCGGGATTAGCTCCGGCAACGGCAGTACCGCCCATGCTGGCCGCAAGGGCTATGGTTAAAGCGAGAGCAGTCTTAGATTTTTCGATGTGAGTATTCATAAGGGAATACTATCACAAAGATAAGAATTTGTCAATGGTTTTGGACTGACCGGCTGGCGCCCTGCGGCCTTTTCCGCTGTGGCGTGCTCAAAGTGTACGGACAGTGTCCGTACACTCCTGCGCTCGCTCGCTCCACCGAACCGGACTGCTAAAGCAGGATCCTGCTCTGGAACCCGGCAGGGCACAAGCAAATAAAAACCACCCTTTGCAGGGTGGCATTGATTTGCTGGCGGGCC
>CAZQPT010000062.1:0-3230 GCA_964595295.1 uncultured Candidatus Saccharibacteria bacterium
CCGGATCCTCTTGACCCGGCCAATCGAGAATCTGACCTTGGACTGGTTCGGGCTCAGTCGGTGGGGACCGGCGGATGTTCCGGCCCTGAGATGGTTGGGAGCGTGGATGGTCCTAGCCTTCGTGGGCACCGGCGTGGCCTGGTCATTGTCAGGCATTGTCGTCGCCATCTTTGCAGTGTTCGCCTGGATCGCTCTGGCTGTGGCGGTCTCGGGTTTTTACACGCTCAACCACCTCAGCGACTGATCCGCAGGCCCTGGCCCATTCGTTCTTTGGTCCGTCCGGCGGTTGCCGGACGGCCCAGGTGCGTTTTATAAAAAAATTAAGGTTTGCCAAACCGTAAAAAAATAGTAAATTAGACCATCAGTTGTTGCTCGAATTAAATGAAAACACAGATGCGTCCACTTATCCGCTTTGCCTTTACGGTAGCAGTTGCGGTGGGTGCCATCATGGTCCCGTCCGCTGCTTCCGCCCAACCCCCTACGCCACCGGTGCGATCGCCAGACGGCGCTTGTGAGGTGAAGCCGGCACCTGGGATTACCCAGAGCATGGCCGACCACATCAACACGCTGGAGCAGCTGTACCGCCAAGCCGGCGACAAGGCTCAGCTGAGCTGGCTGCTACTGCCGGCGCTGCATTTCCGCGAAAGTAACTTCACGCAGCGCAATCCGGACAATGGCCAAGGAATCTTTCAGTTGTACAGCCTGGTAAAGGCTCAGAATCTGCATTTCCCGCCAGGGCAGGTGACGGATACTGACTTCGTGAATCAGGCCGTTATGGCGCTCAAGGAACTGGATCACAAGTCCAGGGACTACCGAACCGATGGGCTTAGCAACCCCGACTTCCTGACAGCGGCTTGGGCCTACTTTGGCTACAACGGCCGGGCGCAGGCTTACTACGACCAAGCTGACAAATTGGGATTCAAATTCCCGTTTGAAGGCTCGCCGTACGTTTACGCCAACTTCGATCCGGCCCATACGGGGGTGCTATACGCCATCAAAACCGACGGCGGCAGGCTGAGCGGCGATCGGCCGGAAAACCGCGTGGGAGCTTTCACCATCTACTACCAGTTGGTGAAGCAGTGTGCACCCAACACGGTCCCGGATTCGGCATTCAAGACGGATCCGGTTGGGAACGTCACAGATCCGTTCGCCGGTCAGAGGGTATTGCCGTCCCCGGGTTCGGAGGGCGGCGTGCCGTTTCCGTGGTATGCATTGCTAGCCACGGCTACCGGAGTGGGGCTGATTGTGTTGACCATCTCCAGATGGGGGAGAAAACACCCTGCACCCATCAGAGTGGCATGGGCAGCCGGCCTAGTGCTCGTGCCAGTCACGATCCACCTGGACGACGTCACCATCTACTACTTGGGGGAGTCGGAAACACCCATATTCTGGCTCTACTCTGGGGTGGCGTTGGTTCTGTCGGTAGTGTTAACGGTTGGTTTTCTGCGGGGACAGTCCCAGAGGTGGTGCGACCATCCTCACTACTGGCGCCAAAGGTCGCGCTCGTCTGATCGCACTGAAAGTCTGGCTTCGGCGGCTGTTGCGATGATCTGTGATGTCGTCGCTTACTTCATGCTGTCTTTACTAGAGGGCCTGTCTTTCTTCGCGGGGCACATAGGTGCAGCACTAATCGCAGTGGGCATGTCTGCGGTTGCTGTGCTGGTATACTTGGCTTGGCAACCAGCCAATCCGGGTGAAGCCGTGGAACAGTGGCAAATCTGCTTGGTGTTCACGGTGATTGTCCTAGCCGCCTCAACCGAAAGGCACAGATCTGTTCGCTGATGCTTCTTGGCCCGTCCGGCAATTGCCGGGCGGGCCGGGGAGCGGTTTTTTATTTTGCAAACTCGGCTTTTATCCGCCACAATGATGCCAGCCGCAGGTAGCGGTGTTCCTCGATTCGAAGGGGTGGGCCATGGCCCAGCAACAGAAGTCGTCAAGAGAGGTGTTGCAACGATTTGTAGTGGGCGTGCCGCTTCTTGCCGCCTTGATCGTTGTGATCGCGCTACCACCAGTTGTAACGATGGTGGTGGCGTCTGCCGTTGCGATTGCTGGGTGTTACGAGCTGATCTTGATGGTGCCATCTGACAAATTCAACATCATTCCGATTGGCGTCGTCTACATCGCTATGGCCTGTCTGTTGGGGCTGGCTGGCCTCCGCTACACGAGTGGCCCAGGAGCGCTATGGTTTGCGCTACTCGTGCCTATCGTCGGAGACGTCACAGCCTTTTTCGGTGGACGTTGGTGGGGCAAACGTCGGCTTGCGCCGACAGTGAGCGGCGGCAAAACGGTCGCAGGCGCAGTCATCGGTCTCATTTGTGCGACGGCCACAATCATTCCTGTGCACCTGTGGATCTACCCCGAGGTCGGCTGGGCACACGGAACGATCCTTGCCTTGGTGGGTGGGGTGCTGGCTCAAGCCGGCGACCTAATGGAGAGCAAGGTCAAGCGGATTTGCAACGTCAAAGATTCGGGCGAGCGATCGGGCACTCGTCTGGGTGCCCACGGCGGGTTCTTGGATCGAATGGATTCGGTGATGCCCGTGGGCTTGCTGATGCTGGTATTCCTGTAGTCCAAGAAATGTGGCTCTCTGGCTCGCCCACACGGGGCGGGCCAGGGAGCGGTTTTTATGCCAATTAAACCCTTGACCCGTATTAATCAGATCTGGTACACTACTAGGGCTAAACGGAACTCACGTATGAGTGGACAACAAACTAGCCCCGGAGGTCACACTAGCTAGCACGGTTGTCTGTTTTAATGTGAGCTCCGCGAATGGAAATCCACCGCGGAGTTTTTGAATCTTAACAACTGAATAGAAATTAAGATCTACTTTGTTCCTAAAAGTAGATCTGGGTAAATGCAATTTCCGGTTGCCGCAAGGCAATCGAAAAATGACACAAATTTGAATAGTAATTTGGCAAACGGCAATGGTGCCGGTTGTGTATACAAATTGCTAGTCAAACTCTCGTAAAAAAGTTACGTAAGGGCGCATGAAGGATGCCTTGACATGAGAAGCCGAAGAAGGACGTAGAAGGCTGCGATAAGCCTCGGTGAGCTGCCAATCAAGCTTTGATCCGGGGATTTCCGAATGGGGAAACCCAGTCGTGTTAATACGCGATTACCACTATCTGAATCTATAGGATAGTCGGAGGGCACGTGGTGAACTGAAACATCTTATTAGCCACAGGAAGAGAGAGAAACCTCAATTCCGTCAGTAGCGGCGAGCGAAAGCG
>CAZQPT010000063.1:0-3219 GCA_964595295.1 uncultured Candidatus Saccharibacteria bacterium
GCCAGCGGCCGGATTCTGGCGACTGTTTTGCAGTACCTGAAGCCGCTAGTCGTGCCTGGAGTTACAACTTTGCAATTGGCCGACCAGGCCGCAGCCGAGCTAGAGCGACTCGGAGGCAAACCGGCCTTTTTGGGCTATCAGGGCTTCCCGCATGTCATTTGTATATCTGTTAATCAAGAAGTTGTCCATGGAATTCCACGTGCCGATAAAGTCATCGCCGAAGGCGATATTGTCGGGCTAGACTTCGGCGTAGCCATAAATGGCATGATCACCGACGCCGCGATTAGCGTCATTGCCGGCCGACCCAAGCAAAAAGGCCACATCGACCTCGTGGCTCGTACTGAACGCTCATTAATGGCTGGCATAACAGTAGTTCAGGACCAGGTTCGTACCGGCACGATCGGCGCCGCCGTCGAAAAATCATTGAGCATGTATCCCTACGGAATCGTTAAGGACTTGGTCGGCCACGGCGTCGGCCATCAGGTTCACGAAGACCCCAACATCCCCAATTATGGCCGGGCAAACACCGGTCCATGGCTGGAAAAAGGCATGACTATAGCCATTGAGCCAATGGTAACTTTAGGTACCGATCAAGTCCACGTCGCCGAGGATGGCTGGACCATCCTAACCAATGACGGCTCCTGGAGCGCTCATTTCGAGCACACCGTTCTTATAACCGACGACGGCGCTGAAATCCTCACCCAGATCTAAGCGGACGCTGCTAGGCTTGCTATCAGGGAAGCAATAGCGCTATACTGGGGACCAGATGAACGGTTCTAACCAAGAACACTTTATAGGCCTCGATGTCGGTACCAGCACAGTCCGTTGTGTAGTAGGTATGTTCGATCCGAACGGTGGCAGCATGCCATCAATAATCGGGCACGGCCAAGCCACCAACCAAGGTATGCGCCGAGGCGCCGTGGTTCATGTCGATGATGTCGCCGAGGCAATAGTTAAGGCCGTAACAGAGGCCGAACGCATCTCGGGCAAGGCAATTAAGCAGGCCACGGTTAACGTGAATGGCTCGCATGTTAGCGGCCTAAACTCCGAGGGCGTCATCGCTATTAGCGCCGCTAACCGTGAAATTACTCACGAAGACCGCCTGCGAGTAGAGGAAGCGGCCACAATCGTTAATCTGCCACCCAACCGTGAAATCGTCCAGTTCTTCGCCAAAAACTATAGCCTGGACGGCCAGCGCAACATCAAAGATCCAGTCGGTATGACAGGTGTTAGATTAGAAGTTGACGCCCACATCGTAACCGCCGCTTCGCCAAACTTACGTAACCTGGATATGGCCTTGGAAAAAGCCGAAGTTTGGCCGACTCATCACACGGTTTCCGGTTTAGCCGCCGCCGAAGCTGTCCTAACTCGTCAGCAAAAAGAAGCCGGCACGGCACTTATAGATATTGGTGCCGGCACCACTAACTTAATCGTTTTTGAAGACGGTGAAGTCCAGCACGTGGCTGTTTTACCAATCGGCGGACAGCACATAACCAACGACCTGGCCATCGGCCTAAAAACCGATATCGACGTTGCCGAACAGGTTAAGTTAGAGCACGCCGACCTTCATAGCCAGCCTAAAAAAACCAACGCCATGGTCAAAGTAGGCGACAAAGCCTACAGTTTCCAGTTCGAGCAAATTTCCATGGTTATAGAGTCCCGAGTCGAGGAATTATTAGAATACGTAGAAAAAGAACTCCACAAAATCAAGCGCAACCGCAAACTACCAGGCGGAATTGTCATAACTGGCGGCACGGCTAAGATCGCTGGCATCGACGAGTTCACCCGCGAAAAGCTCCAACTGCCTGCCCGCGTAGGCAAACTCCAGAACATTGGCGGCCTTGTCGATACCGTCGAAGACTCGTCATTTAATACCGTTGTCGGCCTGATGCTACTCGACATGCTACTTCTGCCAGCCTTACCGCCAGTCAATGGCCGTAGTAACGAAGCCAAGGCCATGCTCAGCGGTTTCCTCGGTCGCTTTAAACACTAGAGTCCTCAGTCATTTCTGCTAGCTAAAAAACCAGGGCACGTGGTAAACACATGGTTTTAATGTGTTTACCACGTGCCCTATAAAAATGTTTGCTAGCTACCATAGACGATAAACTGAGCTTGCTAAACAGATACAGCCAAGCACATTACCTATGCTGAAGTGAACACAATTATATAATCAAAAACGACAGTCCTAAGCAATTGTTGCCGTTTTTTTGGCAACTCGAACTTAACTTAGTTTACCTGTATAAATCAGCAAACCTGCCCGTATAACTTTGTTGAACTTATCCGTTGCCTCCGGTATACTGGCAACATACATCGGAATACTTTATAGGGATTTAAGAGGGGACACATGCCACAAGTCGTTGAGCCAGCAATCGAAACATTCGCGCAAATCAAAGTTATAGGGGTCGGCGGGGCCGGTGGCGCGGCTATCAACCGCATGGTTGAAGCCGGAATCGAAAACGTTGAGTTTATCGCCGTTAACACCGATGCCCAGGCATTACATCACTCGCTGGCCAGCAAAAAGATCCACATTGGCAAAGATGCCACCCGTGGTCTTGGCGCCGGCGCCGATCCGGCCGTTGGCGAATTAGCCGCTCAGGAATCTAAAGACGAGATCCGAGCTGCCGTAGAAGGCGCCGACATGATCTTCGTAACCATTGGCGCCGGTGGTGGTACCGGTAGTGGTGCCGGCCATGTCGTGGCTCAGGTAGCCAGCGAACTGGGCATTCTGGTCGTTGGTTTTGCCACCAAGCCTTTCGCTTTCGAAGGCGAAAAACGACGCAAGAACGCCGATATCGCTATCGACCGCTTGCGCCAATCTGTCGACACGCTAATCATTATCCCTAACGACCGCTTACTGCAGACTATCGACCGCGACACTCCTTTAATGGAAGCCTTTAAAGTTGCCGATGACGTTCTGCGCCAAGGCGTCCAGGGTATCTCGGATCTTATAACCGTCCATGGCTTAATCAACCTCGACTTCGCCGACGTAAAGACCGTTATGAGCAAGGCTGGCTCGGCCCTAATGGGTATTGGTCGCGCGAATGGCGAGAATCGGGCCATAGAGGCCGCTAAGCAGGCTATTGAGTCGCCATTGCTGGAAGTATCCATCGATGGCGCCCGCGGTATCCTGTTCAACGTTATTGGAGGCAACGACCTCAGCATGCACGAAATCAACGCCGCTGCCGAAACCATCACTACGGCTGCCGACCCAGACGCCAA
>CAZQPT010000064.1:0-3076 GCA_964595295.1 uncultured Candidatus Saccharibacteria bacterium
TCCGGCACAGTCGAAGCGCTGACTAGCCCCTGCAATTTAACAGCGAATGCCCTGCCTTGGCTAACACCGGTCCAGACTACAGCGTAGCTTTTTCCGCCGTCAAAATTAGGCGTGTATTCATAAACCGTTTTATAAACCGGTACGCCGCTAAGGGTGTCGGCCTTGGCCGTCAAAACTTTGACCTCAGCGTTAGCGTTACTTGTTAACGGAAACAATTGAGCGGCTACCTGTGACGCTGCTAGGCCAGCATTTTTAGGCAGGCTTTGTAGCTCGGTTAAGCTTGCTGAGTCCGTGTTAACCTGAATACTTAGCTGGGACGCGGCATCGGCTGACTTTACGCTGCCACCGCGTGGCTTGATGATGGCCGAAGCTAGCTCTGCCTTTCCGCTAAGTTGATCAGCGGTAACCTGACGTTCAATACCCCTACTGTCTAGCTGAGTGGCGCTAATAATAAATTGGTTGCTGTCGGCGGCGAACGAGTAGCCGTAACTAGACTGAACGTTTGTCACGCTCGATACGCTCGGCTGGGTTTTCGTGTCCGGAGCCGGTGTTGATTGTCCACGGCCAATCAAGATGCCAGTTTGCAAACCGAGAACGCCAATAGCCACCAGACTAATCACCAGTGAACTGACGTGCCGCTTGCGATAAGGCGTGGCATGGCGCGGTTTAATCACGATCTGCTTTGGACTTTTTGCTGCTTTTTTTGTTACCACTGTGGCCTCAAGTGTTAATACCTAAGCATAAGCATAGCGTTTACAGAGGTTTCGCACAAGGGTTTAAGCTAGGCCGCTAGCGGTTCGTACGGTATGTGACACATGCCATGGCCGGTTCTTTCGGCGTATTTCTGATGATAGTCTTCCGCGGGATAAAAAGTTGAAGCCGGCACGATTTGCGTGACAATTGGCTCGTTAAAATTTGGTTGAGCAGCCGCCATGGCGGATTCGGCAATCGCTTTTTGGTCGTCATCGAAGTAAAAAATGGCCGAGCGGTAACTGTCACCGACATCCGGACCTTGGCGATTTAATTGGGTCGGATTATGCATTTTAAAAAAGTGGGTTACTAAATCTTTATAGCTGACTTGGTTTGGATCGAACTCCACCAACAAAGCTTCGGCATGGCCGGTGGTATGAGTGCAAACAGCTTCATAACTAGGATTCTGGGTATGGCCTCCGGTGTAGCCAACAGTCGTGGCCGTAACCCCGGGAATTTGGTCAAAATAAAACTGTACGCCCCAAAAACAACCGGCCGCGAATATTGCCTGGGCGATAGCTTTGTCGTTCGAGATGGTTTTCATGACTAGTTGCGCCAGGCGTTCTTATCGGCGCCGCGCTCGACCATGTCTTTAAAACTTGCTAACGGCGCCATTTTTAAAGTACCGGCTGTTATTTGCAAATACCTAGCACCCCCGTGACTATACGTTATGCCAAGCGTTTCTTCTGCTCGACCAGTCAGGAACTGGTGATGCATAGTAGGTTTTTCCATTCCCATCATCGTGCCAAAACGAAAGCCCTGACTCGTTCCCTTTCTCAGGGAAACTTGACCAAGCCGCTCAACTAATATTTTGTTATTACGAGGCAAAGCCATTATGACGTCTTCGGCGGCCGCGCGATCTTTATCGTAAGGCACGAACTCCGACCACGAGCCATAGCCGCTTACTACGCAAATCTCGTTCATTAGACCTTTTTGTGCCCAAAGATCATCGAGTTCTTCGGTGGCTCTGTCCGATTGAGCGTTGGCTTCTTCCAGGGTGGCGTTCGCGAAAAAATCACTCCAACCCCGCATACAATCAATCACTTGTTCATCGATAGATGGTTCTCGGGGATATAGCTCACCTGCTGACATAGGCTCAGCATAATACAAAAATAGCGTCTTAACAAATAAAGTCTATTTATGAACGAGGTTGGTAATCGTAAATATGATCACGATCAAACCGAGAGTCTTTCTGAAATAGTTGACGCCCTTAACGAGCTCCATAACTGCCCAGATTGCTAGTGAGGCGCTCCCCGCCCAATGAATTACATCGAGTAGCTTACCTTTGTTTAGGAAAATTGAGACTACTAATAGAAAGATCCAGGCCCAAAGCCAAACGTTCGGCACCTGCATAATAACGACCTTGCCGTTTTTGTCTCTCCAGATTTTATCCCAGATGGTGCGTGGTTGGTTTTGTGACATTATCCCAGTGTACAGTTGGTGACCCTTAACCCGAATGTAAAATTTTACTCGAGCTCGTGAATTTGTGAGTGATCAAGACCGTAGTAGTGGGCTATTTCGTGCCACAAGGTGTGTTTAATGTCTTCTTTGAGGGCTTCGAGGTTATTCGCCCGGGATTGCAGAGGACGTCTAAAAAGCGTGATTCTATCGGGGTAAAGGGGTGTTGTTCCCTGTCGTTGACTGAGGGGAACGCCCTCGTACAGCCCTAGCAGAGTCTGATCATGTCTTAAAGCCAGTTTTTGACGCTGCTCTGGGGTAGGCACGTCTTCGTATAATATAGCCACGTTTTTGATGTTCTTAGCGTGATCGCCGGGCAGTTCGGTGAGCGCCTGGTCAATTAGGCGCTGGAACTCTTCGTCTGTTATTTCTTGCATGCTATACATTGTATAGTAAAGGTAGTCATTCTACAAGTTTAGGCTGCCTCAGCCCAAGACGTAATCGCAAGCACAGGCAAATGTAGCGCTTGTACCGTGTAAATACCTTCGGGGGTGGCCGCGACAGGCATTGCCTCTTCACTTAAAAAAATATGGAGGTTAGATAGCCTTACAGCTATCGTGTCTATTGCTTGTTGGCTATCATATACGATACTAAGCCCTCGGGCTTGGCCTCTAACTTCAATAGGTTCTCTCTTTATACCAAGCGCTGAGGCCTCTTCAATTTCTAAGCTGTCAAAAACATACCACTCGCTGCCAGCATCAAAATTCATACCAAATAGTTCATGTAATGGCAGTCTGCCAGCTGACATTCGCACATGCTCTCTACGCATATCGTTGTCGGGCATCTGATTCGCGACTAACTGAATGGCTCTTAACCTGTCGATAACCTCGTGCCCTGTGTCGGGATATAGCATTTATTTTTCCGTTAT
>CAZQPT010000065.1:0-3037 GCA_964595295.1 uncultured Candidatus Saccharibacteria bacterium
GTTCACCGGCGGGGAAGTTGGTGTTAATAATCGACAGTGCTCCAGGTACCAAAAGCGCGCCAAAAGCGCCTTGCACCAGCCGGAAAGCGATTAGTAATCCAATAGTTGGCGCCAGCCCGCACAGCAGAGAGGCCATCCCGAATCCCAACAGTCCCAACTGGTAAATTCGCTTACGGCCCAAAATGTCGCCGAGTGAGCCGCCTAACAGGATAAGTGATGATAGCGTGAGCAGAAAGCCATCAACAATCCACTGCAAGTCGGCAAACGAGGCGTGCAGATCGGTGGCGATTTTGGGTAGCGCTAAGTTAACAACCGTGCCGTCGAGTATAACCACGGCACTGCCGATGATGGTGGCCAAGAGTGTTAAGCGGAGCTTGCGGTTTACGTGAGCCCCCAAATGTCGGGACTTGTTGGCTCGCCCAGCTCGCTGCGCATCCTAGCAAGGTCTTTTAGCACAATATGATGGTTGTGGTAGCCAATAATTCCGTCTGCTTCGAGTTTTTCTATCTCTCGGCTGGCGGTTTCGCGGGCAACATTGATGCTGGCGGCGATAATTTCTTGAGATATAGGCGCTTCGATCACCCATTTTCCCTCAACCTTGTGCCCAAAGCGCCCCGCCAAAAACAGCAGCCGGTAAATCACCCTCTGTCTGGCGCCGGTATATTGCAAGTTATCAAGACGGTCGGCAAAAATGCGGAACTGTTCAACTGATTGCTGTAAAAGCAACTGGGCAAATTTGCTGTCCATTTCAATTGCGCCATTAAAGGTGTCGCGGCTAAGCCGGCATAGGCTAACTTCATTTAGAGCTTCATAATAAACATTGCGCAAATTGCCATTAACGGCCCAAATAAGCGGAAAAACCTCACCGGGCCGGTAAATTATATGAATATTTTTTTCGCCATTATCGGTGATTGAGTAAACCACAACATGGCCATCTTCAATTAGGTAGACGCCGCGCGGCTTTTCGCCGGCCTGAATAATGACCTCGCCTTTGGCATAGTCTTCGTCGCGGCCGGTACGAAACAGCGATAATAACAGTGGATCAATCTTAGCAGCCATAGGTTCCTCTTATTTAAGCCTAGCATATATAGAGAAAGAGGCCGGAACGCTGGCTTGCGTTCCGGCCTCAGAGCCTCCTCTTCAGATGCTGCAGAAGTAGCCCGTTTGGACGGCCCCGGCGGCGGTGCCCTTGAAGTTCGCCAGTGGATCTGAGGACCCCGGATCGGTCAAAATGGATACCCCGAAACCCATCGACCCCAAGTGCCCGGGATCACAGGGAACCAACGTGACTTGCAGGTACGAAACAACCGTGACCGGCTTGCCGGGACGAAGCGTTTCGACTTGGACCGACATCTGCGGGAAGCTGCCGTCGGCGCGGCGGTCGCAGGCACTGAAGCCGCCGGCACCGGCTGTGCCGGCTTCCATTACCCAGGTTCCATCCACGTTGTTAACGCGGTCGGCGTGGTAATGGCCCGACTCAACAACCGGCACCGCGCCAAACGACTGCTGCACCATGCCGGCATCGTGCACCATGACGATGTCAGGATGCCATGTGGCGATGGCTTGGGCAATCGTCGGGTTGGCCGTTTTACCGGTTTCCTCGATTTGGGTCTCCGTCATCGGCGTACAGACGCTACAGGCAGGTTCGCCCAGCCCGTAAACGTTCAGTCCGCTGACACTGACCGGAGCACCACCGTCGAGAACGGTAGCGCCATTTGCGGCCATCGCGTAGGCGAATTCGGGCTTGTCGTGGTTGCCGCGGACGTAGAGGTAGGGAATTTGTTGGCGGTTGCCTTGGCTGTCCTCTCGGTAGAACTTGCGGACGTAAGGAGGGATGGTGGTTGTTTCTTCTGGCTGACCGAACGATGCCGTGTCGCCAGTGTCCAAAACGGCATCGACATTGAACGATCTTGCTACTACTGCCATGAAGTCCATACCCCATGTGAGGTCGTGGACGTCGCTGCCGTGCAGCAAGACGATGTCGCCGGGTTGGGTCGGGTTGATTGTTTGGTAGGCCGAAAGGGCGCTCTCCAACCTGGGCTGGAAAGTTCCCTTCCAAAGCTGGCCAATCTTGTTTTCGGTATCGCCCAGCTGATCAACGGCATTACTGGGGATGTCGGCCAACAAACCATCGCGGCTGCCGGGAGTGTTGAGTGCGCTTTTGAACGCGTTGGCGTTAAAACTCGTTGCCACCGGAACGTAAGCAATCATGACCACTAGCGACAGGTGGAGCCCCGTCAGTGTGATTTCGCGCCGTTTGCCGTTGAACAAGGCAAACAGGGCGAACATGACCATGATGGCGGCAAGCGTTCCTCCCAGCACCTTCCAGGCAATTGCCCTCCAGTCGGGCGCTGGGCCAGTAACGCGCTGAACATCGCCGTCCTTAGCCGTTTGCTTGACGGCCGAACTATCGAGCGGCTCGACATCGACGCGGCTACGCACAATGCCGGAGTGGTCGTTTGCCCACAGGTTGCCGGCCGGGCCTACTGAAATCTGGGTCGGCTTTGGGGAGCCAACCGACTGCGTGACTGAAAACTCAAACGCTCCTTGGTGGATTTTCACCACCGAAAAGGCGAGGAGTGCCACGCAGAGGATGAGCCAGGCCCGGCTATGTGGCTTGATGCCGTAATCTATGACCCGGCGAGGCCACTTGCGCCGAAAGTACTGTCGCGTGCGTCTGCGCAGTGCATTGAAGGGCCGAAACGGCAAATGATAGAGCAGCCAGCCGGCTGCAATGAACAGAAGGTTGTGAATGAGCGTCGTACCCAGTTCCATCGTAAGCTCCTTATGGGGTTCGATCTGGCACTGTTATACCCCCAAGCGCAGCAAAGGAAAAGACTTGTAATTGTTCAATTCTTTTCAGAGGCTTAAGAAAGCCAAATACTGATCACAAAAGTTATTCAATTTGCAGCAATTCCGCGTTTTCCGTTGCGTCGTACAACCGTTTGAACAAAAAGCGCCGCGGTCAAAATGCCAAGGTGCTGAAATTGCTTGTGTTAGCCACAAATTTGCTTGGTTAAAAATCACAATTGCAAAA
>CAZQPT010000066.1:0-1155 GCA_964595295.1 uncultured Candidatus Saccharibacteria bacterium
TGATGTGTATATTAATTGATTACGTTTATATTATACGCCCGGCCGTCAACCCTTTAAACCCATTTTGTCTGTAAAAAATATCACACACAGTGGATAACTACACTAAGTAAAATAACCGACTACAGATAAGAACCGAATGGTGTAGTATAGGGCTCAGATGATAACAGCTTCCAAACTAACCAAGACTTATAAAAAGAAACTAGCCGTTGACGATCTTTCGTTTAAGGTAGAAACCGGCAAAGTCACGGGCTTCCTGGGGCCAAACGGCGCGGGAAAGTCGACAACCATGCGCTTAATGCTAGGACTCGACAGAGGCAAGGGCCACACTACGTTCGACGGCAAAGCGCTTAGCGAGTACTCCCAACCATCCAAGACGGTCGGTATTTTGCTGGAAGCCAAAGCTTTCCACCCGACACGCAGCGCCTATAACCACTTACGCGTTTTAGCCGAAGGCGGTAATGTCCCTAAAGCCAGAGTCGACGAGGCTTTGGCCATGGTTGGCTTGCAAGAGGTCGCTAACAAGCGTCCTGGTAAATTTAGCCTGGGTATGAGCCAGCGGCTTGGCATAGCGGCCGCTATTTTAGGCCATCCAAAGTATTTACTGCTCGACGAGCCGGCAAACGGCCTCGATCCAGAAGGTATCGCCTGGTTGCGCCAGTTTATTAAAGATTACGCCGATCAGGGTAACGCCGTATTCGTATCGTCGCACTTACTGAGCGAAATGGCGCTGATGGCCGACAACATCGTGGTTATCGGCAAGGGCAAGCTAATCGCCGACACCTCCATCGAAAAGTTAATTGCCGATAGTTCTCAGTCCGGTGTATTTGTACGGGCAGACAACCTGTCTAAGCTGGAAAAAGCCCTAAAAAGCATCAAAGTAACCTACAAAAAAGCCGACAATGGTTTAATTGTTTCTGATCATACAACCGATGCCGTAGGTAAGCTGGCCTTTGCTGCCGGCACGGCCGTACTAGAGCTGACAAATAAATCCGCTTCACTGGAACAAGCCTTTTTGGAGCTTACGGCCGACGCTCAGGAATACCAGACCAGAAAGGGACCTAAGTCATGATTCCCGCCATTAAAGCCGAGTTCCGCAAGCTTATAACAATCCGATCCACCTATGTAATTCTGGCTGCCTGTTTAGCGATCGAGGTA
>CAZQPT010000066.1:1255-2914 GCA_964595295.1 uncultured Candidatus Saccharibacteria bacterium
TGGGCTTTCGCGACTTTCGCCTTTACGTTGGCGGTTATTATCCGGGCTCAAATTGGCGCCGTGATTTCGATATTCCTAATTCCGTCCACCATTGAGCCTCTGCTGGGCATCATTCTAAAAGGCAATAAGATCTATTTGCCATTCGCGGCCCAAACAGCCGTGTTAATTAAGGACAAACTATCCTTTACGCACGCGGCCATGGTCGCCGGCGTTTACATGGTCGTCGGTATGCTCGTCGCTTGGGTGCTATTTGTGAGACGCGATGCCAGTTAAAAGGACACATATTTAAATGGATTTGACTCTAGTTATAGTTATCGCGGTCGCGCTGTTTTTTGATTTTACGAATGGTTTTCATGACACGGCTAACGCCATTGCCACTATCGTGTCAACCCGGGCGATTTCGCCAAAACTAGCCGTCTTTGGCGCGGCTATACTTAACTTTTTGGGTGCTCTAATATCTATCAAGGTCGCCACCACAGTCGCCAAAGGCATCGTGAACCCGGACGTTATAACGCTACACATAGTATTGGCTGGCCTGGTAGGTGCTATTGTTTGGAATCTGGTTACCTGGCGGCTCGGGCTACCTACCAGCTCGTCGCACGCCCTTATTGGTGGTGTTGCCGGGGCGGCTTTAGTTGCTCTTGGCACGCATGTTATTAAGTGGCACGGACTGCGCGACAAAGTTTTAATTCCGTCCTTAATCGCGCCGGTACTGGGTTTCGCGGGAGCGGCTTTAGTGCTGATCATCATCATCCGGATCGTGCGTAAGCGAAACAAAGCAAACGTTAACAAAGTCTTTAAGCGCCTGCAACTTATATCCGGTGGATTCGTAGCTTTTACTCATGGTACCAATGACGCCCAGAAAACTATGGGCATTATCGGCCTGGCACTGATAGCCGCTAATCCGGGGCAGACATTCCACATACCTATATGGGTTATTTTATCTTCCGCCGGGGCTATGGCGGCCGGAACCTACCTTGGCGGCTGGAGGATTATAAATACTCTCGGAACTAAGATTACTCACCTCGAGCCTCAGCAGGGCTTCGCGGCCGAAGCTTCCACGGCCACGACTTTGTGGTTCGCGGCCCACTTTGGTTTTCCGGTTTCCACCACGCACACTATCAGCGGCTCGATTTTAGGTGCTGGGGCGGCCACCAGGCCATCTGTTGTACGCTGGAAAGTGGTCCAGCATATATTACTTGCCTGGGTTATGACGATTCCTTGCGCGGCCGCGGTCGGCGGGCTCGTAGAGCTAGCTTCACGCTCATCTGGTGGAGCCGGCATAGCGTTCGTACTTATGCTATTGTTCGCGAGCGCCATCTTCCTAACTCGTAACTGGAAATGGGAAAGTCTGGCTCAGGTTAAAGCCGTACTATCTATTTTAAAAATCTTCCGCAAAGTCTAAATATTTGACCCTGCGGGCAGCAAAAAAGGACAATCTCGCAAGTTGTCCTTTTTTGCCGTATGGGTGAGTGCTGACTAACTCTTAGCTGGAAGTATCTGCCCAGAAAGTTATGCGATCACCTTGCTGGCTGGCCGTCGTGATATCCCTCTGTATACCATCTGGCGTTTGCATTGTTAACTTGGCGCTGTCATCTAGCTGGCTAATCATGCCTTTTAATTCTTTAACTGTCATTGATCCTCCTAATTTAATTAGTA
>CAZQPT010000067.1:0-2829 GCA_964595295.1 uncultured Candidatus Saccharibacteria bacterium
ACCCAACCGAAACGGCGTCCTTGGTTTCAACATCGCTGACCTTGCGCTTTTGGGCTGCATAGCGGTCGATCACTAGCATAAAGATACCAACCCAAATCAGGTTTATGCCCACATATAGCGGCGCATGCGGACCAGTATGAAAAGTGCTATCTATAGTCTTCTCAAGCGCCAACCCCAAAATTACTGCAGGAACTGTTCCAAGCAAGATTAGCCAACCAAGCTTCCGGTCCGGCGATGGTTTATTAGCAACCACAGCCTTCGCCATGTTCCAAAAGTCTTTCCAGAAAAAAAGGTAGAGCGCTGCCAGCGTGCCTATATCTAACGAAGTATCAAAGGCCAAGCCGGAATACTTAAAGTGCATTAAATGACCCGCCACCAACAGATGGCCGGAGCTTGAAACTGGAATAAATTCTGTAAGGCCCTGGATGAGGCCGAGGACGAGCGATTGCAATAATTGCATAAGCGTATTATACAGAAACGTCACTGCTTACCCAACCCGCAAAACTTGAACACAAAAATTGTTATGTTTGGCCTCAATTAGACGGTAAACTTGCCAACATATCCTTAGCATATTGGTTGTTTGAATCAAGCTTTAAGGCTTTGTTAAGGTCTTCTTTAATTGCTGTCTGGGGCTGGTTTAGATTAGCCAGACTCGCCGCGTGCAAAAAGTACAAGAGCGACAACTGCCCTGTGAGCCCGGGCACAAAACTCCGGTTAGCCACCACTTGCGGCGTGTACATTTTGAGAACCCGATCGGTCACAGCCTGCTCATCGCGGTAGCGCTGGGTTTGGAAATATAGATTTGCCAGGTCTGTGTAGTACTCTGGATGGTTAAAAGGATCTAACTCAATGGTGCGTTTATATGCCTTCTCCGCATCAGCAACCTTATTTTGCTTCATAAGTATGCGCGCCTCCAAAAAATGATGCTGCGCATCGAGCGGGTCTTGCTTCTGGGCGCGACGTGCCAGAACTAGCGCCTGATCCAAATCCTGCCTGCCTGTATTTTTTATTACACCTGCATATGTATAAAGCGCTATACCATAACCAGTTATGACATCAGGGTTTGCAAAAACTCCCTGAGCATTGGCATAATCAGCCACTTCAGTCTTGTAATCTGCACTTTCTTGGTCGGCTTGAGCTACTGCCGCACGCTTCGCCGACAAATACTGCCCACCTACCGGTACCAGCAACACTAGCGCGATAAGCAAGGCCGCCAATGGCAAAGAAAATTTAGTCTTGCTCTTCGCTACTTCGCTCACGGTGAGCCCGGCCAGCACTCCGAGCACTACCATAACGGATGGGTATATAGAGTCGATATCAAGTCCCAAGTGGATCAGCATTATTACCACCACAACTGCCACCGCCCTCCCGGATTTACGGCGCCACGCCTGCCAGGTCGCGAGCAACAAACATGCCAGCCATATTATAAGCAATGCTGCCCCCGGTATCCCCAGCTCGCTGAGCGTTTGCGCGTAAAAGTTGTGCGCGGTTGTCGAAGCGCTGATAACGCGGTACTGGTAACTTGGATGAACCGAGCCGAAAGTACCGGCGCCAGTCCCATGCATCGGATACTGGCGCGTAATCGCTAAAGTGCTTTTGAGGTAATACAGACGATCACTGGCACTGGTTGAATCGCCTGTTGCTAGTTCGCTAAACCTGGCGCCCGGGGCGGCAGCATTCTCGTGCGCAATTTTGCTACGCAACACAGATGAACCGAGTGTAATGGCAACTGCCAGCACCAAAACAATCCCCACCCTTTTCCAGATCGCCACAGGGAGTCGCACCATTGCGACTGTAATAACCGCAATTGCCGCCAAAATGAAACTCGTGCGTGAATCCGCCAAAAACCAACCAGCAGCAATTACTGGGACCGCTGCAGCCAACCAGCGCCGTCCGCTATTGGCCCAATCCCATACACCTAGGAGCAATGCTGGTAGCAAGAATGCCGCCAGCGGATTTGCCAAGTAATAACTCGAGGTAACTCGCGTGTAAGACTGAGTGATATAAATCACCAACCCCCAACCCGCCGTTAACGCAGCCACTGCAATATACGCTCTAATAAAGCGTTGCCGCTCAGAGGGTCTGCTGGACAGCCACTGACCAAAAACATACCCAAAGAAGCTTAGCAGCCATACGGCTAACCAAACTGCTGTCTGAAACCGGTTGACTGACCAGACAACTGACAAGAGAGCCCAGCCAGCTACGCCGAGCCAAACAAAAGCCGCAACTGACCAACTTAGCTTATCCCCTCGTTCCCGAAGCATAAAAAATAAGCCAAGCGTGGCCAGCATAACGCTAACCAGCATAGCGACTGGTTCTTTGCCGCCATGCTGCCACGGTATTACCATGAGAGCCGGAATCAGTGCGATCAGCATGGGCTTGGTAAACTTCATACGCTTAGTATACCCCAAAATAATTGTGCGACACTGGCCTGCTAAGCGTAACAGGTATACAATACGGTCATGACAATCAGCGAACTCGTCACCGACTTCCTGGAGCACCAGGAGATAGAACAAAACCGCAGCCAGCGCACCATTGCCAACTATGATTTGTACCTGCGAAGACTAGTGGAATTTAGCGATGATGCCGACATTAGTAAGCTGGATGATGAAATGGTGCGTAAGTGGCGACTGTGGCTGGCGCGCTTGCAAGACCAAAGCGGTGACCCTCTAAGTAAAACCACCCAAAACTACCATCTAATTGCTCTGCGCAGTTTTCTCAAGTACCTCGCCAAGCGCAACATCAAGGCCTTAACCTCGGACAAGATTGAGCTGGCTCGGGTTGTTCGTCCTCAGCTGACATTTCTCGACGCCGACGAGCTTCAACGGA
>CAZQPT010000068.1:0-2666 GCA_964595295.1 uncultured Candidatus Saccharibacteria bacterium
ATCGTGATCGTGATTGACGAGCTGGCCGACCTGATGATGATGGCCGCCCGCGACGTCGAAGCCCTGATTGTGCGCATCGCCCAGAAGGCCAGGGCTGTTGGCATTCACCTGATTCTGGCTACCCAGCGCCCATCGGTAGACGTTATTACCGGTCTTATTAAGGCTAACATTCCAACCCGTATCGCCTTTACGGTCGCGTCGCAGATCGACAGTCGGACCATCATCGACAGCATGGGCGCCGAAAAGCTTCTCGGGCAGGGTGACATGTTGTTCTCGACCACCGATATGGCTAAGCCTAAGCGTGTCCAGGGCGCCTTTATTGGCGACGAGGAGACCGTTAAGGTTATGGACTTTATCCGCATGCAGCGGGCCGCTGACTACGATAACGAAGTCGTGGCTCAGCCGGTTCAGCTTAACGGCAAGGGTGGCGTGGTTGCCGATTACGGCGCCAATGACGCCGATGATGATATGTTCAAAGACGCCGTTAAAGTAGTTATTGAAAACCATAAGGCCAGCACCAGCTTGTTGCAACGCCGCCTGCGCATTGGCTACGGCCGCGCCGCTCGCCTGATCGAGCAAATGGAAGAACAGGGCATCATTGGCCAGGCTGATGGCTCACGGCCTCGTGAAGTGCTGGTGAGCTCACTGGCGGACGTGTTTGGTGGTGCTGCCAGCACGGAAGTCGATGACATGCTCGACGAGAACTTTGAAGACGACGCGCCTATCCGTTAATGAATTTTGGGGTTGCTAAAATGCTCGTGTTTTTTTAACATGTAGATAACACCAAAATTTCGCAAATGGAGGCAAACGTAGTGGCGATCGAGCGAATGTACCCGCCGGGTAACTCAGCTGATCTTCTAGCGCCTCTGAAAGTCCCCGTCTTAATCGACGGGGACTTTTTGTTTAGAAAGGATTTCGCGTGGCGGCAGAGCTAATCACCCCGGTAGATCTCCTGACAGGTATGCCGCTGTCGATTGCTATTCCTGAAGATTTGAACACTCTAGATGACCCCGAAAATGTAAATTGGCACCATCACTTTCATAAAGCGTCAGCTCCAGAACTGCAGAGTCTAGGCGGCAGGGCGTTGCGTAGCTGTCGCTTGCAACTTGTGCCGGCCGAACTTCATAATTACGGCAAAGATACTTACCACGATATTTTTATTGGCTCAGTATTACCGCGCGTGGACGATACTGATACGCAGTTTTTGCTGTGCGTGCTTGCTTGCGCGGGCTACGTGACAAGGGAGGGTCTAGACGTAAAAAGCGATAATCCTGAGATACCAGTAAGGCTTACCGATAATCAGATTAGGAGACTACAGACTAAGCCTGAACCTCGCTTGGTTAAGCGCGCGGACGTACTCAAGCACTTACAAAATGCTGATGGCTGTACTACTGCTCAAGAGGCCTGGAGGGCTGTGCGACTGCGAAATCGGCGACAAGCCAAGTTCTCGTATGCTAATTACAAATACTCCTACAATCCAATACGAGACTTCTTTACTGACTATTTATTAACCCAAAAAATTGATATTGATCAAAAGCTCATGAAGCGTTTTCTTAAGACAGAAGATCCCGCGAAGCAGCGAGCACTGGGAGAAACTATTCTGGCTCAAACGGCGGCACAATCAACTTCTCGTTTTCGTGAACAATATCAACAGGCTCGCGACTCAGGCTTACTGCATCCAAATATGCACCAAAAGCCAAACACTTTAGTGCTAAATAAGATCGGAAATTACGAACAACGGGGATTATTGCTGCCCAGGCTTAGAGAGCGAGTAGTCGACTTAGTTGACTAACAGGGGTGGCTAAGGTATACTAGGTTTACTATTAACTTCAGCTTACGACTACCTATAGGTGCGTAGGCTTTAACCGAAGGAAGGAATGCTGATATGAATCAGTACGAAATCGCCGTGCTTTATCATCCTGACCTGGAAGTCGACCTTAGTAAGGCCGAGGACAAGATCACGAAGATAATTACCGACAACGGTGGTAAAATCACCGCCACCGACAATTGGGGCAAGCGCAAGCTGGCTTACGATATCAAGGGCAACGAGCACGCCGTGTACGTCTTTTATACCGTCGAAATGCCACCAGCTGGCGTTCTCAAAGTTGAAAGCACGCTCAATATTACTGACGAAGTCATTCGTTTCCTCATCACCAAGCCTGATCTGCGTAAGATCGCCAAGGCGGAAGCTGCTAAAGCCGTTAAGGCCGAGCAAGCTGCTAAGCGTGGTGAGCGTGACGACCGAAGTGACGACGACAGTAAAGACGAAGAATAAGCTTCAAGTTTAAGATAAGGCTTAGGCCAAATCTTAACTTTTTGTTAAATATTACGACTTTTACTTGACGAAAATCAAAGTAGAGGCGTAGGGTATAGTTACTAACTAAGCAAGACATATGTCTTATAACGGAGGATGCTAATATGGCACGAAGTCTCAATCAAGTAACACTAATGGGTAACCTAACCCGTGATCCGGAGCTGCGTCAGACGCCAACCGGTCAAAACGTAACCAGCTTTAGCCTGGCGCTAAATCGCAGTTACAAGGACTCAGGCGGCGAGTGGCAAGAAGCCACCGACTACATCGACATCGTCTGTTGGGGCCCGCTCGCCGAGCGTGTCGCCCAGTATCTGGCAAAGGGTCGACGCTGCTTAGTGCAGGGTCGCCTCCA
>CAZQPT010000069.1:0-2624 GCA_964595295.1 uncultured Candidatus Saccharibacteria bacterium
GAAACTTTTGGGCGGCCTCTTCACTGAAGCTGCCGGCAATACCTGAAATTGCGATAGAAGTGGTGGACATAACAAGGAAAAAGTATACGCGATGTGTTAAGCCTCGGGCAACTGCGCATTTGGTACACTTGGTGTATGAATGATCTACCAGCTCTACTTAATGCTGCTCTTCAAGAAAAGAAACTTAACAAAACGGCTCATGATGAAATTTTGCGTTGGTTAAAAGAGGATGAATTTTTAGAGTTTCGGGCCCAGCTAACCAGCGAGGTTGTTGGGAAGCAGTGGGATTCACTTATGGACAAGTTTTACCGAGTTGTTATTTTTGGCACGGGTGGAATACGCGGAGTTATGGATATTGGCACAAACCGAATCAACAACTATACGGTTCGCTGGGCATCCCAAGCTTATTCGCAATACTTAAAAAAGCACAAAAACGACCTGGCAAGTAGGGGTATCGCAATCGCATATGATAGCCGACACCAGTCGGATACATTCATGAAAGAAACTGCACGCGTTTTGGCAGCTAATCATGTAAAAGTCTTTATCTTTGATTACTACCGAGCTACTCCCGAGCTGTCTTTTACTGTAAGGCACCTAAAGCTGGCCGGCGGAATTGTGATAACTGCTAGCCACAATCCGCCTCAATTCAATGGCTATAAAGTTTATGATGAAAATGGAGTTCAGGTACTTCCCGAAACTGGCCTACAAATTGAAGCTGAGTTTAAGTCAGTCCAGGTTATTAATAAACTTAAATACGAAGACGCGCTGGCAAGTGGAATGATTCAAAAGATAGGATCCGAAGTAGATGATGCATTTGCAAAATCTGCCGAAAAAACTTCAGTTTATTCGGGTAGGGAAGCAAAGATTGTTTTTTCGCCCTTACATGGTGTGGGCTCACAGTCTGTTCTTCCGGTTTTAAAAACGATTGGATTTCAAGATATTGTCGAAGTCGAAGACCAAATGAGCCTTGACGGCGATTTTCCAAACGTCGAGGGGCATTTCCCTAACCCTGAGTTTCCGGTGGTTTATACAGAAGCTATTGAAAAGGCCAAGAGCGTTGATGCCGATATTGCGATTGTCTCCGATCCAGATGCAGATAGACTGGGGATCGCCATTCCGGATCAACAGGGCAACTGGGCTAGCTTAAACGGCAATCAGGGGGCAGTATTAATGGGTTATTTTTATCTTAATGCTCTTTCTGAAGCAAATAAAATGCCACCCAACCCTGTGGTTATCAAGACCTCTGTCACAACAGAACTAGTGCGAGATGTGGCGGAAAGCTTTGGTGCCGAAGTTATCGGGGATCTATTGGTTGGCTTCAAATTCATTGGCGACAGAGTAGAGCATTTGCCTAGTGATAAAACCTTTATGTTTGGTTGCGAAGAGAGCGTTGGATATTTGTTCAGCAACGATTATCGGGATAAAGGTGCGGAAACACCGGCAGTGGTTGCTGCGGAAATGGCAGCGTGGTGCCGAAAAAATAATGTCGTGCCCATGGACTTACTTGAAAAGATTTATAAAAAGTATGGGTATTATGCAGAGCGGTTGTATTACCGTGAAATTGAAGGGTTCGGCGCCTTCGACCGAATGAACTTAGCTATGGCTGAGCTTCGAAAGAATTTGCCTGTTGAAATTGACGGACGGCCTGTAATCAAAGTTCTTGACAGGCTTACCGGCGAACTAACGGATACAAAATCGGGAGAACTAATTGAGACTAGAGACTGGGACAAGGGCGACATGCTTTCGTTCTTTCTATCTAAAGATGAACGAAACGCTGTTCATGTGCGGCCATCTGGAACAGAGCCAAAAATGAAATACTACACGGCTATAAAAGGAAGTCTAAACGAGACGACTAAGAAGGCGCTTGATACACAGGCTGCCGAAGTAGAGCAAAGTATAGCTTCCTATTTTGAGAATATTCTTGATCACATATCGGTTAATGTTTTCGGTTGACCCAAACCCGCTCATGCTTTAATCTTTACTCCATCGTATTTCACGACGCACCCCCAGGGGGAAAAGATGGCAGAGCAGGAACTGCGCAACAAGATTCGATCGTTGATACCGGAAGAGATCAGGCATCCCGGACGACGCGATCCCGATCCGGTGTCCATGATGATGGCCCTACGGGGTATCTGGGACGAAGTGTCTGATTCGGCAGTTGCTCCCCGCACCGCCCAGAGCATGCTTGGCTTCCCGAGCCGCGATGGGTTCATCCCGCTCGACGACGCAGTTCGCAGCGAACTGCGTCAGCCGATGAGCGATGTCCGATCACCGCAGCAGGTGGCGCCGGCATGAAGCGGGCGGTCGTGATGGCCGTAGTAGTGGTTCTTGTACTCCGTTTGCGGCAGGTCGTGCGGGAGATGGGAATCAGCTGATGTGTGGCATCCGTGAGGAGGACGAAGAGGTCGTCACGGCGACACCCAGCACGACAGAACCTCGGCTCTACACCGACTTCGACGAGCAGAACCCACCATGTGTGTTCGGCTGAACAACGCATCGGCACCCAAGCTGGGGTGGCGGCACGAAACCAATCGTGCTGCCACCCCTCTTGACTATTTAAGAGGCTTTATATACATTTAAACCTGTAGTTAGCACTCTATGGGGGAGAGTGCTAAGTCCGTCTT
>CAZQPT010000070.1:0-2526 GCA_964595295.1 uncultured Candidatus Saccharibacteria bacterium
ACGAAGCCGTTGATGTCCTTAACTACGAAAGCCGTGTGTAGCCAGCCGCTGGCAAAAACCAGTACGGCGGCCATGCCGGTTAACTTGCCGAGCGGAATCCGCCGGTCTTCGGCCATAAACTTATAAACGCCCCAGTAAACCAGCGCGACTGGCGTTAAATAGGCTGCCCAGCCAAAAGCCCAATAAGCGCCGTGGAACAGGTTAACCGGCAGCGGTCCGCCGGTGCCAAAGCCGCCTATTAGAAGAAAAACAGCTGATAGTATTAAAACGATAGCGCCGGCTAGCGCCCAGAACGGAGAGCGCTCACCGCTGGAGACTTCTTCGACTTTCTTCTTTTTGGTTTGTTTTTTCTTTTTTGCCATTTGCTTTATGTATTATATCAGTTAAATCGCTTTTAACTGCTTATTCTTACCGCTACATTATAGCAGTTTTTACAACTATAGTCAATCCGCTTATGCCAGGTTCGTAAAACTCTAGATTAGACCCATTTGGTCCGTGTAGCCAGTGACCGCAACAACTCTGTAAGCGTCAAGGTTAGCTAGCACGTCAACTTGTGCCACTGGTGGCAGCACATCGCTCAGGCGATTGCTACCAATAGCCTGGATAGATGGAATAATACCCGATTCTGGTACGGACTTCCTTAGTAACATCGTGGAGTCATCACCGTATTCTAAGTGAGCAGTAAATAAAAGACTGTCATCCCGCTTGCCGACAGACAAAGTTATTTCATCGCCGCTGGGGTCCTTGGCCATAAAGTATATGACTCCAACTTCTCCGTTGAGCTCCTGTACGGGCCGGCATCCATAGGTATAATCGTAGCGACGATCGAATAAACCATACGGGGTGTCTAGTGGCTCATCAAGGTTCGACACGCTGGCTTGCCCGGTCCGTATGCGATCTTCAACGGCCATATTAAGTTCTTTACCGATGCTAGCGGCTTCCAGCATGTCCCAGTCAATTTCAGGTTGTCGGGGTGATTTTTCGTATTCGCTCATTGTTGCTATATTAGCACTTTATTGTACGTTTTGTCAAGGTGCTGACTTAAATGTTAATGGCCACGCTTACGGCCGGCTCAAAGTCTTGGCCCCCTGTCATATGGCTGATAGCTTCCTCGGCAGAAATCCTGTCTAAAGAAGTGAATACCTCATTTAAAGGTAGCTGAAATATATCAGTCCCGTCAGATTCACTCTTGATGTAAGCGACTTCGCGGATTTTACCAGAGACGAGAAGACGTTGAACCGCGCCAACGACAAAATGGTTCGTAACACACAAGTCCGCGGTTTCTGCTCCTAGCTCGTTAGCATCTTTAAGCGCCCAAGCCAGTAGTGCTGTTCCGAAGTCTTGATTCCGTGCTCGTGGCTGTACGTGTATCTCATCAATAGTTAAATGGGGAGGGCTGTTTTTGGTATACAGAAAGGCTTCTACCGAGCCGACTCCAGGAGAGACAAATGCCAGATATCGACTAGTTCTAGGCGTGTCCGATCGGGCAGCAATCACGTACGCATCAGGAAAATTGTTTTCATGATAGCCAAAAAATTTATGATGAATTTCTTCGACAGATTGTCGCTTCATTCTTTAAGTATGACATATTTTGTATTAAAACACAAGTGGCAGGCACGGTAAAGCTTGCTATATAAACCTTTAGTCAGTGCGAGCGTCTTGAGACAGTAGGCGGGCGCGCATTTCCTGGAAGCGTTTCTGCTGATCGGCGGCTAGCTGTTCAGGGGTCTTTTCGGCATCTGGAACATCGGCGCCCGGTGAACCGTCGGGGTTAGGTCCCGCCCCGCCCTGACCTTGGCCTTGGCCGGTTCGCTTGTCGCCCTGCTGTCCGCCACGCGCGCCACCACCGCCGCCGGAGATAATGTTGATCACCGGAATGACAATCGGGCTGCGTTGGGTGTGCTCGAACAGGTAGTGCATGACGTGCTCTTTGAGCTCAACCTTAAAGCGGTCGAGATCGACGCGTTTAAAGCGCTGCTGGACGGCTCGCTTGAGCTCGATGCGTAGGCCGTTCATGATTTCTTCGTTGTCGCGCATATATATGAAGCCGCGACTGATGATATCCGGGCTGGTCATGAGATTGCCGGTCTTCTTATCTATGGTCAAAACAATGGCGACTAGGCCTTCCTCAGAGAGCAGGACGCGGTCTTTAACGACCACGTTGCTGACCAGTGCGCCGGTTTGGTCAACCAGAATGGTGCCGTGCGGAACTTCGCCGGCTAGCTCCATTTTGTCTGGGGTCAGGGCTATAACCTGGCCGTTGTCGACGCTCAAAGTATCGGCGCGCGGTATGCCCTGCTCGATAGCAATGTCGATGTGGTATTTCTTGGCCGTGAAGTCACCGTAGATTGGGATGAAGAACTTTGGCTGGGTCATGGTGATCATGTCGGCGTACTCGTCGCGGCTGGCGTGACCGGATACGTGTAGCGGTCCGATGCCGTCAACTTCACGGGTTTCGTGACGGAATACGTGCACGTTTTTCTTGAGCAAATCATCGACCATGGTTCGGATCTTGGAGTCGTTACC